>JBLHVR010000056.1:0-10084 GCA_047628655.1 Lentimonas sp. | reverse complement strand
CGCTCGCTACAGGATATCCAGGTAACTTTGTAACTGGTTCACAATGTGTTGGATATCCATCTTGATAATTATTTGATGGTTTAAGGAATTTAGTAGCGTCTTCAAAGCTACAAAAACCATCACATCCTTCCATTGAACCATCAAATAATTTAACTTCAGCAACGCCGCCTTTACCCCGAAGTAAAGAATTAAGTTGCGCCACTAAACATTGATCGAATAAGTCATTACCTATTAAAGTAATATCTCCAGGATTATCATTTATTAAGTCGATAAAAAGCTTTTTCTTCTCTACCTCCTGAGGTTTTTCTGTTATTGGTTTGGAATTAACACCACCAGTACTTGACTCCATGTATTTCAGAAGCTCTTCAGGCCCCGTAGACTTAGATCTTGTTAATATTCGTTTAGTCCTTGGCCTTTGTGATGCGGGTTGTGCATATTCTGCCTCTAGAACCTTCTTTGATTTATCGAAAGTCCTATTATCAGCCTTGTCTAAATGTTGCACATGAATAGAATTATCAAGTAAAAGCAATGCATTTCTTTCTGAATCCCTCATGCTTTCGCTATGTAGTCTAATTTTGTTTAGTTCGTATTGGGTTTCTTCCGGAACAACCCCAACTGTAGCAATTACAACTTTAAACCCATCTTTAATTTTTTGGTTTAGGTAATTTATTAATTCATCATGAAATATTCTTTCACCACTCTCCCCAAGTTCTGTTTTCTGACAGGTGTCATCCCAATCTACAATTATTAAATTTGAAGTTCTTGTTCCTGTTCCTGTTCCTGTTTTCATAGAAATATTTAATTTTTATTAATTATAAAGCCTCTTAAAAACTCATCAAGAGTAACTTTATTCCCCCCGATCTTTGTAAAATATCTGGCCTAATTGAGCTATCACGACAAGCAATTGTCAGTTTATCATCAATAATTTCCCCAGCATTAAACTGCGAATTATTTTCAGTAATAATTTTATACTTGTGAATTTTAATTCACTAGCCACTTAAATTAAAATAAGCAGATCCACAACCAGAAAGTACGCGAATTTTATTATTAATTTCCACCACCGAATCATTCCAATTAATTAAAAATTCGGCTTTATTCTGCTTCATGGATATTTTAGAGCTTGTGGAAAATTTATTAATTCTGATAAATTTATGGATGAAGATGTGGATTATATTTGCGATTTAATTGGCACTAATAAATTAGAATTAGATTTTAAAAAATATGTGGATAAATCTTATATGGCTCTTTCTAAAAACCAGTGGGTAATTTAAAACCACACTCTAAAATAATTGATTTTACAAACGGCAATAAAATCAATTATGAGCATCGAACAATTATTCTCCTCAGCACTAGGAATAGAATCTCCTTGGTACATCAAATCAGTTAATTTCAACTCAGAGAAAAAGAAACTAGATATTGAGGTTGATTTTACGAAAGGATCAATATTTCAAGATGATTCCAGCAACGCCGAATCAAAGTCCTACAAAGCCTATGACACCATCAGGAAAACTTGGCGACATCTTAATTTCTTCGAGCATGAATGCTATTTACATTGCTCAAGCCCCAAGAATACAAACTGATGCCGGAACTACTAAAATAATCATGCCTCCCTGGAATGGAGTTATGAATGGATTCACCTTGTTGTTTGAGGCTTTAATAGTCAGTTTGACAAGAAAGATGCCGGTAAATAATGTGGCAGAATTACTCAAGATCAGTGACGATAAAATCTGGCAGATGTTGGATATTTATATAAATGCAGCGAGGTTTAATGAGGATTATTCTGATATTGGGGCAATAGGAATTGATGAGACCTCAATTTCCAGAGGACATAAATATATCAGTCTCTTTGTTGATCTAAAAAAGAAGAAAACCACCTTCATTACCGCAGGTAAAGATAGTGGGGTGTTGCTACATAAGCGGTAGTAAACAGACATGAAATTTTGTGAGGTCACTTTCTAATACCTTCAGATACCCACCCACATTAAATCTAAAAATTACCTTAGATGGCTAAAACTGCATATTACACCTAAAAGGGGTAATATGCGACAAATCCTATGAAGCCTCTATTTATCTATCTTCATTTCTAAACTTCTTTTATGGGTGTATTTACATAAGTGACAAAATCGCTCATTGAACTTCTATGAGATTTTTAATTCTTACCACCTCGGACACCGCCCATTACCTGGGAACTTTCATTCACTACTGCTGCAGTATGTTTTCCCAATATAGGTCTATCATCACCTTGATGCTTAGATCTACCAAGTTCCAAACTAGTTTCGCGGGATGCATGTAAAAATTGTTGTGAAGGTTTGCTCTGATCCCTTGTTGAATGTAAAGAATAATCTCTTTTTGAACTAAAGGCTATTGATGCAACCCCTAATTGTTCAGGAACTGTATTGCGATGCAAATCACCATACGTTCTAGACTCACCTTTTTCATAATTATTAGAGCTTAGAACATGAGCTGTTCCCATAGAAGCAACATATTTGGTTTCAGGATTTTCCTGAATATATTTTTTCATAATAGCCAAGAATGTTTCATCTCTGTAAATATTCTCTTCTTTTACATTCGGACAGGACATTTTTTGATGCATATCTTCATTTTCAATACCTACTATCGTTATTCCAGATTCCGCCATAGCAGTTAACATAGTTAGAAAATTATGTTCTTTAAATTCTTCTGAAAAAGAGGTTTTCTCTACTTCATATAGATTGTGAAATGTATCTATTTTTTCTTTAAGTGATTCTGGTAAAACCTTAGTTTTGGACCATTGTTTAAATAATTCAGTATCTTTCTCATCAAAACCTTCGACAAAAAATGCATTAAACCCTTTTTGAGCTAATAGTTGCGCATTGAGTGTGAAAAACTTTCTGGCAAATGGTTCATTATGTGATTCTCCAACTATGAAATTATCTCCCAACAAATCATCTTGTTGAGATAGGTCGCTAACTATTGAAATCGAGGATAATATATCCTCATAATTGTAAGATTTATTATCTGGATCCACCCTTTTTAACCAACCATTCACTACTTCTTCTTGTAAAGAAGCTAATGTAAAATTATTTTTTACAAGTAGTTTAAGCTGATAAATTGTTGGCAGTTCATCAACAACAGTTAGCCAATGCCCAACAATTCTCGCTCTATCTTCCTCATCAAAACCATCTAAAGTTTTACCAATATCATCAAAGGTCAATAAAGAACATCTTCGTTTAATTTTCGCTATACGGAATTCTTTTCTTACCTTATTTTGCAAAGATAAATCTGAAACATTATGGGTTAATAATTCTTCAAAAGAATTATCATCAGAAATAGCAGTAAAGTGTTTGTCATTATTGATCAGCGTAATGACAAAGTTGCTTTTTATTTTATCATCAGGAATTTTAGAAAATAAATTATTTAACTTTGACAGATCGGGGGATTGATCCGAAACTTCAAGCCATTTTCTAAAAACTTTATTTTTTGTCACTGGGGTAATGGATGCGCTGCGCAGTAGTAATCCAATTTCCTCTAATTCTGGAAGAGGGCGAACTTCTCCTAACCACTGATTAGCTACTTTAGCAGCAATAAAAGGGTGAAAATAAGGCATGATTTGATCTAACTGGAAACAGTAAGTCTTTCATCGCTCAGCTCTATTCGCTGCATCGCTATAGCTTCCCTATTGTCTTCATCAGTAGATTGAATTTCTGATAAGAAATCTTCGAAATTTTTCATTATAAAACCTTAAACAAATTTGAAATCATGATCATTATTTATCGTTCACCAAGTTAAAACCCTTCTCCTTCAAACTCCCATCACCATTAACATAATCATAAAGTGTGGTTGTGGTAATTCCTAGTTTTTTTGCAACATCTCTTGCGCTGTTATTTCTGTCCGACATTGCAATACTCGCCATTTGAATTGCGCCTTTATCCATTTTTCTTGGTCTGCCACCATTTCTGCCTCTTGCTCTGGCTGCTGCAAGCCCTGCTCTTGTTCTTTCAGAAATTAATTCTCTTTCAAATTCTGCCAGAACTGCGAACATTCCAAAGAACATTCTGCCGTTTGGAGTTGAAGTGTCAATTTGCGCTCCTGCACCAGCAAGAACTTTAAAATTAATGTTTCTGTTCCTCAAATCATCAATCGTGGTGATCAGGTGTTTTAGATTTCTTCCTAGTCTATCAAGTTTCCAAACTACAAGAGTGTTGTTTGGTTGAAGAGCTTTCAAGCAATTATTCAAACCTTCGCGATAATCATTTCTTCCAGTGTCTAAATCAGAATAGATTCTGCTTTCATCAATTCCTGCTTTGATTAGTGCGTCTTTTTGTAAATCTAAAGTTTGAGAACCATCTGCTTTTGAAACTCTCATATATCCAATTAGCATAATTTAATTCCTTATTTTTTGTTTTGTCTCGTTTTTGAATTTTAGTTTTTTAAATTTTCTAATTTCTTGAAATTAATTAATCAGAAAACTAGAAACCCACCATAAAACTAGTTTAGTTTATCTTTACAGCTTTTCTTGCACTTCTCAAGATATTTTTTATTGTTAATTGGGCTGTCAGAAAAACGAACGTTTTTCTTGCGCTTAAAAATTAATTCACTCAATTCAAATTATTAAAATACAATGTCTCAAATAAAAATCTTATCCCAAGAAGAAATCAAGAATTTTGATTTACCTCCAAAACTTAACGATTCTGAAAAAGAAAAATATTTTGGTCAAATTTATCAAATTAATGAAATAGTTGATAAGCTCCAGAATGATTCAAATAAAGTCGGATTTATTCTGCTTCATGGATATTTTAGAGCTTGTGGCAAATTTATTAATTCTGATAAATTTCTTAATGAAGATGTTGATTATATCTGCGATTTAATTGGCGCCGATAAATCAGAATTAGATTTTAAAAAATATGTGGATAAATCTTATATCAGACATAAAAAGCTAATCGCTGATATTTACAATTACACCTTGTTTCACAAGGTGGATAGCAAAATTCTAGAAGAAGAAATTCAATATTATATTTCTGAGCAAATTAGACCAAGGCAAATAATCTTAAAAATAGTTCAGTTTCTTCAATCAAATAGAATTGAGGTGCCAAATTATTGGGCTATTTCTAATATTATTACCAACAGCTTTAACAAACATGAGCAAGGGCTTTTGCTGAATATGCAGAAATCTCTTAATGGCAATCAGATCAAGTTATTAGATGATTTGATTACGATGCCAAACACTTCTGAAGCAGAATCAACAGAAGAAAAATCATTATTAAACCGATATAAATTAACCCTCCTCAAAAAACCAAGTCATTCAACAGCGCCAGCCAATATCAAAGAAAGCGTTGAGGATTTTGTGACGATAAGAGATATTTATAATCAGGTTTATCGGGTAATTGATGATTTAAAACTACCTACAAAAGCTATCAGATATTATGCGATTTGGGCAGAAAAGTCTAAAATATCGCAATTGACCCAGCTTGGCAATCCCCATAAAGGATATTTGCATTTAATTTCCTTCATCACTCATCAATATCGATTGCGGCAAGATTTATTTATCGACACTTTATTGACCTGCGTTCAATCAGCAAAAAACACTGTTACCAAATTAGAAAAAGAAGAATATTTTGGTAGCAAAACCCGTAGAAACAAAGCCATTAAAGAAATTAGCAAATCTCACAAATCATTAAAAGCGGTAATTATTGAGGCAAAATCGGTGCTTCAATCAGAATTTTTATCTGACACTCAGAAGGTTGAAAAAACCCAAGAAATTCTAGAATTGAAAAAAGAGTCAGATGAGGCAAGAGATCTGATATCCAGTCTTGAAGATGAATTGTCTCACAAATCCGACAATCAGAATTATTATAATCTTCTAAATCAAAGATCAATTAAGCTTCAAAATAGAGTGGGCTTGATAGTTAAAGAAATTGAATTTAATGATCAGATTTCCGATGGTGGAATGATTAATGCAATCAACCATTATAAGGAAAATGATGGAAATATTGATAAAAATGCGCCAATTAATTTTCTAACTTTGCAGGAGCAAGAGGCGCTATATGACGGTAAGGGAAAATTTAGAATATCACTCTATAAAGCTCTGCTTTTTATCCATATAGCAGAATCAATTAAATCAGGTAAATTATCCCTCAAAAATTCCTATCGCTATCTTTCAATTGAAGAATATTTGATTGATAAGAAGTTCTGGGTTGAAAATAGGGCTGAATTATTGAAGAAAGCGGGATTAGAGGAATTTGCTGATTTTGATAAGGTGATTAAATTTTTAAGAAAAATACTAGCAAAGCATTACAAGATCACCAATGACAATATCTTGAGTGGGAAAAATCAATATATCAAGTTTGATAAAGAAAATAGAGCTATTCCAATAACCCCAAAAGTGGAGAAAATTGATTCTAGATCAGCCTCGGAATTATTTCCAAAAGATCAATTTTATCCAGTTTTACAGATATTATCAGATATCCATAAAGCCACTAATTTCTTGAGCTGCTTTGAACATCACAATGTTAAACATGCTAAACAGAAGCCAAATAATGAGACTTTCTTTGGTGGAATTATGGGTAATGGTTTTGATATTGGAACCAGCAAAATTGCCAAAATCTCCAAGGGAATTAATACCAACACTTTGCAAAATACCATAAATTGGTATTTTAGCTTGGATAGCCTCTATGCCGCCAATAATATTATTGCCAAACATATTGAGAATTTGAGCTTATCTAATCTATTCATCACCAATCAGGGCAAGCTTCACACCTCATCAGATGGGCAGAAATTTACGGTTGCGGTTGATTCACTTAATGCCAATTATTCTTTTAAATATGGTGGGAAAGATAAAACTACCAGCATCAATAGCTTCAATGATGAAAGAGGTAGGTCATATTATAATGATGCTTTTAGCAGTGCCGATCGAGAAGCCCCATCAATGATTGATGGATTAATGCATAATGATGATATCAAAAGCGATATTCATTCAACTGACACTCACGGTTATACTGAAACCATATTTGCCGCAACTCATTTGCTGGGAATATTTTTTGCTCCAAGAATTAAGAATATCAAGAAACAAAGGCTTTATTCATTCCAAGAAAATTCAATTAAAGATTTCAAGTATAAAGGCTACAAAATATTGCCATCAGAATATATTGATGAAGATTTGATTAGAGAAAATTGGGAAGATATTTTAAGATTAGTTGCAACCATAAGACTAAAGCATTCGTCAGCTTCGCAAATCTTCAGAAGATTAAGTTCTTACGCCAAAAAGAACCCTTTATATAAAGGACTTCAGGAATTTGGCAGAATTATCAAAACCATATTCATTCTGAGATATTATGATGATCTTGAACTTAGACAATCTGTTGAAAAACAGCTAAATTCAGTAGAATTATCACATAAATTTGCCAAGGCAATTTTCTTTGGCAATAATCAGGAATTTCAAGTTGAAAGCAAGGAAGAGCAGGAAATAATCGTTAATTGCCGGCGACTGATTCAAAATGTCATAGTTCTGTGGAATTATATTTATTTGACCAATCTTCTTATGGAGCAAAAAGACCCAGAGAAACAGCAAGAAATGATCAAAATAATACTCAATGGATCAATAGTTACCTGGCGACATGTGAATTTCTACGGAGAATATGATTTTACGGCTGATAATCAAAATAGCTCTGATTTTGATATGGAGAAGATTTTGAGGTTTAATGTGGGTAGGTAGCTGAAAGGGTAAGAAAATGACCTCACAAAAATCGATGTCTGTTTACTACCGCTTATGTAGAAACACCCTATTAAAGGCTCAAATAAAGAATTTAATAAATTTACTTCTCAGAGAACTCAAAAAATTGTTGCAAAAGCATTAGAAATTAATCCATCTTCAAAACCAAATGCTAGAATTAAACAGATTGCTAATCTCCTCACTAGAAAGAATAAAAAAGTTGATGCCGAAGAATTAAAAAATATTACTGATTTTAGAATAAAGGAATTTCTTCAAAAGACTAAGGTAAATATCTTAGATAATATTAAAGATCTAACCAGAAGAGCCACAGAATCACCATCATCTCTAAAGATTTTAAAATCTATTGGTAAAAATATTGCCAAAGAAGCAATCGGAAATGCTATTGAACATTGTAGTGAAAGAAAATCAGTTTTTAGTGAAAAAGATTTAATTGAAAAGGCAATGACAATAGTTATTGGAAAAGCTAGCGTTCCTGATTTACAAGATGAAATAGAAAAATGTCTTAAGAAGAAAGTAATAATAATTGATACCAATCAATATGAAAGAGGAGGCTTTGAATCAACTGTAGATGAAAAAGGTAACTCAAAAAAAGAATTCCAAGGAAAAACTCCTTTTACTACTAGGCATGCACTAGAGCGAGAAAAAGCCACAATAGAATTGATGAATAAGGGGAAGGGTGCTTGTAATGCTATTATAACCAAAAAAAGAGCTGATGAATTACTAATTGACCTTAATGATAAACTAGATGAAAAATCAAAACTTAATGAGGGTCAGTTAGAAGCTGCAAAAGCCATTTTAACTTCTAAAGATAGAATTCATGGTATTCAAGGATATGCAGGAACTGGCAAAACATACATGCTTTCCAAAGTTACGGAAATTTTACATAAGGTAAATGAAGAAAAATTACAAAAAGATCCAAAGCACATCCCTTATCAATTACAAGGTCTAGCTCCTTCTGGAGCCGCTGTTAAAGAACTACAAAAAGTAGGCATTAAGTCCCAAACAATACAAAGTTTAACAGCTAAATATGCCGGCTATGCCGAAGGCAGGGGGACTTTAAAAGGAATAAAAGAAGAGAGGGAAAAATTTGTTAATAAAATATTTGTAACCGATGAGGCATCGATGGTTGATGCTGCTCAAATGCAAGATTTTATGGTTATTTCATCTAAATTAAATATTAGAAGCGCTCTAATGGGAGATATTAGACAACTTCCTGCTGTTGGAGCTGGTCGACCAGCCTATGAGATGCAGAGGCAAGGAATGTCGTTAGTTAAAATGACAGAAATTCGCAGACAAGAAAATAAAGTTGGAAAAGCCATTGCTTATTCAGCATATGCTAGAGATTTCCACGGTATTTTTGAAAAAGTAGGCAGTAATTTGGTAGATTGTTCAGTTTTGAAAGAAAGAACGGTTAAACCAGGAAAAGAAGTTGTGGTAAATAATAGCGATACTGCATTAGCTGCTGCGAAACTTTATTTTACTTTCGATAAACAGAAACGAGAAGGCACACTAATGGTTGCCCAATCAAATAATACTAAAGATTTAGTCAATGAATTTGTCCGTACAATTCTAATTAATAAAAATGAATTAGGAGGGAAATTTGAGGATAGAAAAATATTAGTTAATGAGAATCCAACTATTGCTGAAAGAGAATTATCCATGACTTACAAAAGGGGTCAGATTGTTCTTTTTAATAAAGGTAATAAGAATCTTGGTATTGAAAAGAATGAATACTTCGAGATTAAAAATATTAATCAAAATATTTTAGAATTAAAAAGTTTAAATCATAAAGATAAGAAAATTGACTTTGATATTAAACTTTCTAAATCTTATCGAAAACATGTTGAACTTTATAGACAAGAAGACAGGGAATTTAGGATAAATGATAAGGTAATGTTTACTCGCAAAATAGAAGATAATTCAATTGAGAGGATGGAGGATTTAACAAAATCTGAAGATGTTACCAAAGAAACCGACATAGTTAATTCTACATTAGGTGTAGTGCAGAAAATAGATTCAGATTCTTACATCATAAAGATTGGAGATAATAATTTAAAAATTAAGAAGGATTCTCCTGCTCTTAAACATTTAGATTATAGCTATTGCCGAACTACTCACAAAGCTCAAGGAGCAACTGAAAATACCTCAATTCTGATTACTGAGAGTTGGTATAAAAACTTAACTGAGGAGCGAAATTTTCTAGTGCAAGCAACACGGCACAAAGATGATATTTATATGGTTATAGATAACAAAGAGTCAGTTATTGAAACAATTCTTAAAAACCAGAATAAGAATAATGATTCATCAATTGATTTTTTGGCCAAAGATTCATCTTTCTTAAAAAGAATAGAACTAAGCCAAAGTCTTTTTAAAGTT
>JBLHVR010000055.1:0-10221 GCA_047628655.1 Lentimonas sp. | reverse complement strand
AACTTTTGCTTTAACAGAAGCGGGAGAAACAATTGGAGAATTTTTATTACCAAATATTTTAGTATTTGCTGGTCGAAAAGGTTTATATTTTACAGCCAGAGGAGTAAAATCCAGATCTACTTTTCCTGCTTTCTTAGTGGGAGCAGAACTTCTTCTTGTTGAATTTTGAGGAACAATTTGACTAGATTTAACAGCTCTAGAGCTAGAATTTCTTCCAGAAAAGAACTCGTACCAAGATCTTCTCCTAGAATTAAACTTAGACCTCAAAGATGTTGAGTGCCTATTTCTTTTTCTTCTATTGGTAAATAATGATGCAAAAAATCCCATAATCTAAAAACCCTCTATTTTAAATTTAACCCCTTTCACTTCATCCCAAGAAATAAAATCAACCGTCAGAGCTTTTCCGGTTAAAATAAAAATTCCTTTATCAACACTTCTAATAACTTTGGCGTTAATTACCCGATCATTTTTCAATAAAATTTGCGATTTAGAACCGCTACGGTTAGAGGTAGTAGCAATCTTGGCGTCGATTGAGCCAATTAAAAATGACAAAATAATTAAACTAGTCACAAAAACCAACAAAGGAGCGATGGTTGCCGAGCCATCTAAAAAATAATAAAGAATTGCAATGAAACAAACGGTTGCAAATAGATAGAATAAAACCTCGAAAGTTAAGGCCAGCATTCTATTTTGCGAATCACTAAAAATTGAAAAATAAAGAAAATTACTTAGCAAAACCGCAACAGCAATTGTAAGTAATATTGCCGCATTAGGAAAAGAGCCCAAAAAGGCTGGATTAATTAAAATTGGCTTAAAAATAAACAATAAAATAGACAACATAACTGAAACCCAGAGGCCTGAACTGATGATGTCGAAAAATGAAACTGGAACATAGAAGAAATAACGCAGCGATCCACCTAGCGAGTTAAAATAGCCGATATTGTAAATTAGGGCGCAGGTGAAGAAAACTAAAATTAGTGAAATTGCAGATGTACGATCAAAGAATTTTTCTAACATTGTTTAATATTTTAATTAATGGACAATAAGAACTTCAACACTCTAAATTACTGGTTGTTTTTTTTAACACAATCAATTTAATTACCTCGCTTCACAAGGAATTTAACAAACAAAAAATGCAACCAACAAAACTACAGCCAGTAAGAGGCACCAAAGATCTATTCGGTGATGAAATTTTGATATTTAACCAAATAGTAAATATTGCCAAAAACGCCGCTTCCAACTATGGATTCAAAGAAATATCCACTCCAATTTTTGAATTTAGTGAAATTTTTGAAAGAAATTTAGGAGAAACTTCCGACATCATTTCCAAAGAAGTTTACAAATTTCCTGACAGAAGCGACAATTCCTTAACTTTACGACCAGAATTCACGGCTGGAGTAATTCGCGCCTTCATTTCTAATGGAGTTTTAAGCCAAACTTTGCCACAAAAACTCTTCTCTTTTGGCCCAGTTTTCAGATATGACCGCCCCCAAAAAGGCCGCCAAAGACAATTTCATCAAATTAACTTTGAATCTATCGGACAAAGTCATTTTTTAAATGATGTGGAAGTAATTTCTCTTTCCGCTGAAATTTTACAAAAATTAAATGTTTTAGAAAAAACCAAACTCCAAATTAATTCTTTAGGTTCTCCTGAAACTAAAGAAAAATATCAAATTGCTTTAGTTGAATATTTTTCAAAATTTCAAAATGATTTATCCAGCGACAGTCAAAATAGATTAGAAAAAAATCCCTTAAGAATTCTGGATTCTAAGGATAAAAAAGACATTGAAATTGCTCAAAATGCCCCACTAATTAGCAATTCCTTCGAACTTGCGGCGCAGCTTAATTTTGACAATATTTTAAATGCTTTAGAAAAATCAGCCGTAAAATATCAAGTTAACGAAAGATTAGTTCGTGGCCTAGATTATTACACCAGCACAGTTTTTGAATTTGTAACTGAAGATTTAGGCGCCCAAAACACAGTTTTAGCTGGCGGAAGATATGACAATCTAATTAGAAAAATGGGTGGTGGAGATTTCCCAGCCATCGGTTTTGCCGCTGGAATTGAAAGATTGATGCTTTTAAGCGTTAATAATGCTGAAAAAACTCGCCCAGTTTCGGTAATTTATGTTACTGAAAATGAGCAATCTGAAGCATTAAAATTAGCTTTAAATCTCAGAAATTCAGGAATTCCCTGTGAAATAGTTTTTGGTTCAAATATGAAAAAACAAATGAAAAAAGCCACTTTAGCTAATTGCAAATTTGTCATTATTTTGGGAGAAGAGGAAATTAAATCCGGAGAATTTACGATCAAGAATTTTGATCTTGGAAAAGAAGAAAAAATATCCAAAGATAAAATTTTACAATATTTAAGCTAAATATGCTCCTCAAATTCATAAAACTAAACAATTTCAAAGCAATTTACCGCCTCTTTCTACCAATTTTTGTCATCTTAACAATAATTCTTTTTGCTTTTGGCCTTAGAAGCGCCCTTTTCACCTCGCCTGCCGATTACCAACAATTTGACGCAGTGCGCATTATGTATCTTCATGTTCCTTGTGCTTGGCTTTCGCTATTAATTTACAGCCTAATGGCAGCTTCTAACCTTTCTGGCTTCATTTGGAGAAACCCATTTTCATATTTAATCGCCAAATCAATTGCTCCTATTGGCGCAATTTTTACTTTAATAACTTTAATTACCGGAAGTATTTGGGGAAAGCCAATTTGGGGAACTTGGTGGGTTTGGGATGCACGCCTTACTTCAGTTTTAATCCTATTTTTTCTTTATGTAGGCTACATTATTTTAGTGAATTCTTTTGACGACAAAGCCAAAGGAGAAAAAATCGCCGCCATCATTTCAATTGTTGGCTTCATTAACATTCCAATCATTAAATTTTCCGTCGAATTCTGGAATTCCCTTCATCAGCCTGCCAGCATTTTGCGTAAAGGTGGCATTGCAATTGCCCCTGAAATGTTAACACCTCTAATGTTAATGTTCGGCGCTTTATGCTGTTATTTTGCCTGCTTTGCGTTAATTAGAATTAAAAATGAAATTCTAATTAACAAAATTTCTCGCCAAACAAAATTTTAGATTATTGGGTATTATCCTAGGTAATTGAAAGATCGGATGGAGGAGGTATTATTCTTCCTAAGGATATTAATCTTGGGGATGAAATTGGGATTGGAGAAGTTGATGTCAATTCTTGCAATTGTGTGGATTGACTTTTTTTCCCTAACAATTTTTGGCTAAAAACATTCATTACAGATCCGAATGTTTCATCATTAAATGATGAAACATTAATTTTATTATTCACAATAACTTTCTTTTCTTGTAAAGCCGATTTAAGTAATTTAACCACAACTTCTTCTTGTTGCTGTGCAGTTTCAGTAAAATATTCTCTAAATTCAATATCATGATCAGCCTTGCTTGATATGCTCTGACTTAATTTAGCCAAACTCATTATCGAAACCTCATTCATATTCTCAATATCTTTAAAAAACACAGCAGTAATATTTTCAATAATTTGTGGCAATCTATTACCATCCAAAATTTCAGGCTCCACCACTTCCTGTGTCAAATCATCTTGTTTCTTAGGTGCGTGAGAAGTTTTTGTTCCAAAAATTTTCATTAAATCTTGAATTTCATCAATTCCCTCTTGATTTGGCAGATTCCTCTCTATCATGCCACTTAGTTGGTGCCTCACATCGCCAAGTATTGATATTTTTTATTTTATCTCCTCATTATTAAACCCTTCTTTAACTTGAACCATCCGCTTATGTTCTTCAGTTCTGATAGAATTATTAGAAAAATCAAAATTAACCTGGGAATTAGCTTTTAATTTCACAGCAGCAATCTTGCAAAATTTCTATCACCTGATGAGCTTGTTCTACTCTACTTATTCTTCTAGATAGGTTACCAACATTAATATTTAACCTATTAACAGAAGCTTCCTTAAAAATTTTTAAAAGGAAGATCTCTAGTTTCCTGATCAGCAACATCGATGGCAGTTTTACCGCCATTATTAACTACCAACACATTACCAATAAAGCGATGAGCTAAAAGTTGCAATATAGCAACTTGTTTACTAAAAGATGCTTTGTGTAAATCAGTATCACCAGAACTATCTTTAAAATCGGGATTAAGATCATATCGATCAACCAACATTTAAGCCATATCAACTTGCCCATCAGAAGCAAAATAATGTAGTACAGTTTCACCATTTTTATCTTGAGCATAAATTCTAGGATGGCGCCATTTTTTCCAACCAATAGGTTAAAAACTTCTATTCGCCCATTCATAGCTGCATAATGCAAAACATTGCGATTTTCATAATTAATTGCAGCAACATCAGCGCCAGCATCAATTAAAATATTAATCACCTCAACATTTCCCGCCTTCGCAGCAAAATGAATTACTAGCGCTCCTGCGTCTTTTTTAATTTGATCCCAGTCGATAATTCCTTGATTATTTTCCAATTCGAATAGAGACCTACACAAAGAGCTAGGATTTTGCTCATTTAATTGCATCAAAAACTTTTTTAATTTCTTCCTCAGTATAAATTGGCAATATTCCTGCTGCTTTTTGATTGCGTTTCACAAAAAAATTCACCTGTTGTAAAATATCAGACCTCACATCTTCATTACCTTGAGAATCGACCCCTACCAAATCAGTGTTAAATTCTAAATCTTTAACTAACATTAACGATCCTCGGTGAGTAATTTTATTATCAGCAAGATTTAATATTTTTAATGCCTAATTACCTTTGAATGCTTTTAATAAAACCTCAAACGCTTTTTCATCAATTTACTATTGCTTAGATTTAACTCTTCTAAACCTTCTAATAGGCTCAATAAATGATTATAAATAACTTCTTCATTTTGCTGAAAAATAGTATTATGAAACTCTGTTTTTCTTAATTTCTTTAAGCAGAAAATAATTTTATTGGTAATTTCTTGTTGATCTTGTGGATTATCAGAATTCAAGATTGCTGTAGTTTTTTCTTTTTCTAATGTTGCAGCGGTTTTACAATCTAACGCTTTTAACATTTCTATTTGACGTGTTTTTGATTCCATAACCTTAACATCAAGCATTGTATATCACACTTACCTTCTTTTCTTACTATCAAATTAATATTTGCTCCAACATCGTTTTGCTGAGCATTAACATGGGCCCCCTTATTTAATAAAATTTTAATTATTGGAATATTGCCACCTTCTGCAGCAATATGAATCGCATTTTTTTTGCAGGTTTAAAACATTAACATCTGATATTCTTTCTATCATAAAATTAACCAATTCATCATTATCTTCTTCTGCAGCATTATGAAAAGCTGTTATAATTAATTCTTCAATATTAACAGCCTCATCATTTTACGCTTGCAAATCAGAAAGAGAACGTTCCAAAGATTCTGCATTTTTAGATTTTAAAGCTTTATAAAAAAAATCGAGATTTTTTTGTTTTGACATAGGTTGGTGAAATGAGTGGTTATTAGATAATAATTTTGTAATTGAACTAATTTAAAACAGCTTCTAATTAAATCATTTAGATGAAATCTAAAATATTTTCTGCAATCTTTCCAAATTCAAAGGAAATTTTATCACTCGGGCTAGAATTGCAAATTGGATTTCTATCATCATTGGCTTGGTTAATCTTGGCATCAAGAAAAATATCTCCCAAAAAATTAACCTTTAAATCTTCAGCCATTTTTTTAATTAATCCTTTGCCAAAAATATAATTTTTATCACCATTTTCGTTAATTAAATAAGACATATTTTCAATCACTCCAATAATTGGAACTTTCAAAGTTTCAAACATGTCGGCCGCCTTAACAACATCAATTAAAGCTAAATTTTGAGGGGTGGAAACCAGCACCGCGCCATCTGGCTTAAATTGCTGTATTAAACTTAAATGAATATCTCCAGTTCCGGGCGGTAAATCAATTATTAAATAATCAATATCTTGCCATTTTACACCGTTAATTAATTGATTCAAAACCTTACTAATCATTGGTCCACGCCAAATAGCAGCTTTTCCTGCGTCAATTAATGAGCCAACAGAAATACAATCAACTCCGTAAGAATTGATTGGAATCATTAATTTTTCTTCATTTTCTGGCTTGCCTTTCAAATTCATCAAATATTCCACCGAGGGACCATAAATATCAGCATCTACCAAACCAATTTTGTGACCAATTCTCTTCAAAGAAATTGCCAAATTTACCGCCACGGTAGACTTTCCAACACCTCCTTTTCCAGAAGCCACAATTATGATTTTTTTAACTCCTTTAACAACACTGTGATCCGCTATTTTTTTAGCAACTACCTTAGTTTCACTCTGATTTTTGGTTAGAATAGCATTAACTTTAAAATCACAAATTTTTCCAATTTCCTCTTTAATTTTACCAACCAAAATTTCAGATTCTTGAGAATTAATCCCCAAGATTCCAACATCGATAGCAAAAGTAACCTTATCATCTTTAACAATAATTTTAGACAAACAGTTCGAATTTTTAAGCTTCTGACCAGCAAATTCTAGCTCCTGAATTAAGTTTGAAATTTTTTCCTTCATTTTGTTGTAATTGCAATTATTAGATATTAGACTCCGCGGCGTAAATCATAAAATTTAAATTCAATCTATCAACAACGAATGACTGGAAAAATTAACAAAGCTTTTGGAACATTGTTCAATCAAAAAAGCCCTTGGGAAAATACAGGGGGAAATTCTGGAGAAAATCAAAGTGAAAACCCTTGGTCAAATCAACAAAGACCCAACCCAAAACCTCAACAAAACGATAGTCAAAAACTGAACCCCAATCCCATCGATGAAATAATTGAAGGTTTACAAGGTTTTTTCAAAAATCTTATCGGTGAAAATTCTGGAAATGGTGGTGGAAATGGTGGTGGAAATGGTGGCAACAAAAAAACAGCCAATTCCAACAATAATCAAAAATCAATTTTTGGCCTAATAATTGGAGCTTTTGTAATTTTATGGCTCGCAACTGGAATTTACAAAGTCAATTCTGATGAAAATGGTTTAGTTCTTTATTTCGGTAAATTCCACGCAATTTCAACTCCCGGTTTGAATTACCGCCTTCCCGCACCATTTGGAAAAGTAGTTATTCGCAGTGTTCAAAAAGTTAATACCGAAGAATTCAGCTCTACAAGCTCTCAGAGAGATCTCAGAAGCTCAGCAAATTCAAGTCAAAATTTAATGTTAACTGGTGATGAAAACATTGTTGATATTGACTTCGAAATTCAATGGCAAATTAGTGACATTCAAAAATTTGTCTTCAATTTAGAAGATCCTCAACTAGCAATTAGAAAAGCCAGTGAAAGTGCAATCAGAGAAATAATTGCAAGAACCCCAATTGCTGATGCTCTTTCTGATGGAAAAAGAAGAATTGAAAAAGAAACTAAAGACTCTTTGCAAGCAATTCTTGATTCCTACGGCGCTGGAGTTGGAATTGTTCTGGTTCAAATGCAAAGAGTTGATCCTCCTGCCCAAGTAATTAACGCTTTCCGCGATGTTCAAACCGCAAAAGCTGATAAAGAAAAAGAAATCAACCAAGCTCAATCTTACCAGAACGACATCATTCCAAGAGCGAAGGGAGAAGCTTCAAAAATTCTAGAAGAAGCTAAAGCCTACAAGCAGGAAGTAATTTCCAACGCAACAGGTGAAGCCAGTAGGTTTAATGCCATTTACAAGGAATATGCAATATCTAGAACTGTTACTAAAAAAAGAATGTATCTAGAGCAAATGGAAAAAATATACAGCAAAATTGATAAAATAATCATCGATTCCAATGTCTCAAAAACTGGAATTGTTCCTTACTTACCACTCAACGGCAAAAAATAACTATGAACAAAATTCACAAATACATAATTTTAGGGGTTGTACTTTTAATAATCGCTAAAAGCTCTCTTTTCATTGTCGATCAAAGATCTCAGGCAATCATCTTACAATTTGGTCAAATTGTAAAAGTTGAAAACACTGCTGGATTGAAAATGAAAATCCCCCTTATTCAAGAAGTTATATTTTTTGATAAAAGAATTCTAGATCTAGGAATTACTGATCAAGAAGTTATCGCTTCCGATCAAAAGCGCTTAATAATTAATGCCTTCACTAAATATAGAATTGAAGAACCTTTAGAATTCTATAACACAGTTAGAACTATCAGAGGCCTTGAAACCAAGCTTTCTTCTATTCTAGATTCTAGTCTAAGACAAATTATTGGTGAAGTCCCTTTGGTTGATTTATTGAGTGCTAACCGCTCAAAGATTATGACTAAAATTCAAGAAAATATAACTAAGGAAACTAAAATTTTCGGTATTAAAATCGTCGATGTTCGCATCATGCGTGGTGATTTACCTCCTGAAAACTCTGAAGCCATCTTCACTAGAATGAAAACTGAAAGAGAAAAAGAAGCCAAAGAAATTCGTGCTCAAGGAGCTGAAGAAGGCGAAAAAATCAAAGCTGAAGCCAACAAAGATAGAACTGTTCTTTTAGCGGAAGCTAGAAAAATAGCAAATATCACTAAAGGTTCTGGAGACGGAATTGCAGCTAGAATTTCTTCTAGAGCCTTCTCAAAAGACCCTAAATTTTATGATTTTTATCGTACAATGCAGGCTTATGACAAAAGCATAACTGCAGATAAAACCACCCTGGTTATTTCACCAGATAGTGAGTTCTTTAAATATTTTAACGCGAAATAGGAATTTCCAATTTCCAAATGAACCGTAAATCCTTCGCCAAAATTAATCTTTACTTAGAATTAATCGGCAAAAACTCTAATAATTACCACTTATTAGATAGCTTGATGACTCAGATTAACATTTTTGACGAAATTTCTATTTGTGAAAGCAAAAATCTCGAACTAGAAATTAAAGGTAAAAACTGCGATTCCTTGCAAAAAAACTCTCAAAGCAACATCATCATCAAAGCAGTAAATTTACTCGCTGAGATGTTCCACTTTAAGCCCAATATAAAAATCACCCTCAATAAACAAATTCCTATCGCAGCCGGTTTAGGAGGTGGATCTTCCAATGCTGCCACAATTCTCTTAATGTTAAATGATTTTTACAATCTCAATTTAAGCCAAAAACAACTTCTAAATTTAGGATTAAAATTGGGAGCCGATGTTCCATTTTTCATCAATGAAAAACCCGCTTTAGTTTCAGGAATTGGAGAAATTATAGAACCAGCAAATTTTGATTTTAGTAATCTATTTTTACTAATAGTTAATCCCAATAAAAACCTTTCAACGCAGAGTGTTTTCCAATCACTAAATTTAAAAAACACCCAGAGTAAACCTTCCACAAAAAATGATGATTTAATCTCGTCAATAAAAAATCGTCGCAACGATTTAGAAAATCCAGCCATTAAGTTTGTCCCTGAAATTAAGTTAATCTTAGATCAATTAGAAAAGCAAAAAGGCTGCTTAATTTCTAGAATGTCTGGCTCTGGTGCAAGCTGTTTTGGAATCTTCAATTCCCAAACAGATTTAGACAATGTCAACTTAAATTTTCCAAATTTTTACATCAAAAGAACCACTTTTCATTAACCATGAAATCCTTTCTAAAATACACATTCTTACTAATTCCAATAATCCTTATAGCCTTATTTATGGCCAACTGGCATGAGTCAGAAGAAAGGTTGAAAAAATCAGATATTGACTCACAATTCAATTTTGACACTAATAGAAGCTTCCCAGAATACATCAATTACAGTCGCAAAATAATTGCAGCTGGAAGAGTTGACTTAGACAAGAACAACCTAGATGAAATCGTTTCTTGGAACTCTCCTTTTATCCTAGAACCCAGACAGGATCAATGTCCCGCTAGTAAAAAAGGAATTCTACTAATTCACGGTCTTTCCGATTCACCATTTAGCACCCGTAAAATGGCCAGATATTTTAATGATAATTGTTTTTTAGTTTACAGCATCCTCCTTGCAGGCCACGGAACAAGGCCCGGAGACCTCCTTAAAGTTTCATACCAAGATTGGATAAGACAAGTTCATTATGCTGCCACAGAATTGTCAAAGAGAGTTGATCAGCTTTATTTAGGAAGCTACTCAACAGGAACTGCGCTTGCAGTCAATTATTTATTATCCAACCCCTCAAAAAAAGCAGAAGCATTAATCGCACTATCTCCAGCCCTTAATATCAAAAATCTAGCTGCCTTCTCAACCTTTCTTAAACATTTCAAGAAATACAACAAAAT
>JBLHVR010000054.1:0-10248 GCA_047628655.1 Lentimonas sp. | reverse complement strand
ATTGTCGATAAATATTATAAATCAAATAATGGAATCTCTTTTATAGTTGATTTTTATTCCAAGCAAGCAGAGATTTTCTCTTCTTAATGCCCTCCTTTTTTAAAGAACAAATTATATAACTAAGGTGCAAAGTTCTGATTTAAAAAAAAGAGTATTATTTACCCTATTCATCCTGTTGATTTATAGATTTGGAACCTTCGTTCCAATTCCTGGAATTAATAGTGAGGTAATACAGAAATTCTTCGCAGGAGAAGGTGCTAGTATGTTTGGACTAGTCAATCTTTTTTCTGGTGGAGCTTTGGAGCGCATGAGTATATTCGCTCTTAATATAATGCCTTATATTACAGCTTCAATCATTATGCAGCTTCTAACCTCTATGTATAAAGGCTTAGAAGCTTTAAAGAAAGAGGGCGAATACGGTCGAGCAAAAATTAATCAATATACTCGCTATCTAACGATAATCTTAGCTTTCTTCCAATCTTTAGGTGTTTACTACGCATTATCGGCATCTGGAAATAATATGTTTATTAGCGATTCCAGTATATTCATGTGGACAACTTGTGTGAGTTTAGTTGGTGGGACAGTGATGTTGATGTGGTTTGGGGAGAGGATAACTGCATTAGGAATCGGTAACGGAATTTCACTAATTATATTCGTTGGTATAGTATCTTCAATTCCAACTACATTCAGTCAGTTTCTAGATTTTTCTAAAAGCGGCGTTTACTCTTTGGCTTTTGTATTTATTTTCTTTTTCTCCTTTGTATTTTTTGTTGCTTTAGTCGCTTTTGTTGAAAAAATAATTAGAAAAATCAAAATACAATATCCAAATGGTGCAATGATGAGAGTTTCGGGGATGGCAGATTCTTCATTCTTGCCGTTAAAAATTAATATTTCTGGAGTAATTCCTCCAATTTTTGCCAGTTCAATTTTGATGTTCCCATCTGCGATATCTCAATTTTATGGAGATGGAGATGGTGCTTTATTATCTATTTTATCTAGAGGTGGATCCGCATACCTTATTATATTTACTGCTTTAATTATATTCTTTTCTTTCTTTTATTCATCAATTGTATTTAATACTAAAGATGTGGCCAACAACTTGAAAAAAAGCAATTGCTTTATTCCAGGAATAAGGCCTGGATCGAGCACTTCTTCTTATTTAGATAAGATAATAACAAGACTTACTCTGATCGGGGCCTTATATTTGGCTTTTGTTTGTGTTATTCCAGAAATTTTAATTGTAAATTATTCTATTCCTTTGCACATTGGAGGTACTGGGGTTTTGATTATTGTTAATGTGATATTAGACTTGATAAATCAAGTTCAATCTCATTTGTTTGCTGGTAAGTATAACAATTCCGGCAAGAGAAAAAGGATAAAATTGAGGGCATAATGGTTAGTTTGATTTTTATTGGAGCTCCTGGATCAGGAAAAGGTACGCAATCATCGTTACTTGCTAAGGATTTAAATATTCCAAATATTTCAACTGGTGAAATACTGAGAAAGGAAGTCGTTACTGAAACTGAGATTGGTATACGAGCAAAGAAGTATATGGAGTCTGGAGATTTAGTCCCTGATGAGATTATTTTTGGGATCATCAAGAAAAGACTTTCCGAAAATGATTGTGAGTTGGGATTCATACTAGATGGTTTTCCTAGAAGTTTAGATCAGGCGGTTATATTGGAAGAAATGCTTGCTGAGATAGGAAAAATTATAGATTTAGTAATTAATATAGAGTCTGATAAAGAGGTTTTAGTTAAAAGAATTTCTGGTCGTTTCTCATGTAAAAAATGTGCTGAAGTTTATAATAAATTTTTTAACAAAACTAAAAAAGAAGGGCTGTGTAATAAATGTGGTAGTTCTAGTTTTTATAGTAGAAGTGATGATAATGAAGAAACGGTTGAGAATCGTTTAGATGTTTACGAGAAAAACACTGCTGCTTTATTAGGTCTTTATAGAAAAAAAGGCTTGATTTATTCAGTGGATGGTTTACAAGATATCGCCCTTGTTAATTCTCACATTAAAAAGGCGGTAAGCAAATTTTTTTAGGGCATCAATTTACTTAAATTTTTTAGTAAATGTCTCTAAATTTTTTATCAAACATAATTATTTAAGGAGTTCATCTTGGCAAGAATAGCTGGAGTTAATATACCAAAAGAAAAAAGATTCGTTATTTCCCTAACCTATATTTACGGAATTGGAACAACCACTGCTAATGAAATATGCAGTAAATTAAAAATTGATCTGACGACTAGAACCCATCAAGTTTCAGAATCTAAGCTTTCAGAGGTTAGATCTTTTTTGGAAAAGAACTACCCAGTTTTGGAGGGTGATTTGAGAAGAAAAAGAACGGGTGATATCAAAAGACTTGCTGATATTGGTTGTTACAGAGGTGTGAGGCATGTTAAAAAGCTGCCAGTTAGGGGGCAAAGAACCCACACCAACGCTAGAACTAGAAAAGGTAAAGGTGTTGCTATTGCTGGTAAGAAGAAATAAAATCTAAATAAAATAATTCATATATAATTAAATTATGGTAAAATATAGCGGTAAGAAGTCATCTGCAAAAAGAAAAAAAAGTATTGTTAACGGAGTAGTGCATGTTTGTGCGACCTTTAATAATACAATCATTTCAGTAACAGACACACAAGGAAATCTAGTTTCGTGGTCATCTGCTGGAAAGCATGGTTTTAAAGGTTCTAGAAAGGCAACTCCTTACGCTGCCCAAGTCGCTACTCAAAACGCAGTTGAAACTGCTAAGGAGCTTGGTTTGCAATCAGTTGCTGTCGAAATTCTTGGCCCAGGAGTAGGAAGAGAGGCATCTCTGAGAGCTCTTCAGGCAGCCAATATAAGTGTTACTTCTATTACTGATAGAACTTATCACCCTCATAATGGTTGTAGACCTGCAAAAAGAAGAAGAGTATAAGGTTTTAACATTATTTTTTTAACATTTTTAAAATTTGAATTTATAAAATATGGCTATTTTAAAAGAAAGTTGGCAGCTATTATCAAAACCGGCTAGTATTAAAGTGAAAGACGGCATCGACTCAGTAAAAAAAGCAACAATTACTATGGAGCCTTTTGAAAGAGGTTTTGGAAATACTTTAGGAAATGCTTTGAGAAGAGTTCTTTTGTCTTCAATATCTGGATTTGCAGTGACTTCAATTAAAATCAATGGTGTTCTTCATGAGTATGGAATTGTTGATGGTGTTAGAGAAGATGTTACAAACATTATAATGAATTTAAAGTCTCTAGCTGTGGATAAGACTGATTCTTCTCCTTGTTCTTTTAGGCTTAAGGCAGATAGCGAGGGTCAAGTTTTGGCTGGTTCTATAGAGGTTTCTGGTGGTGCTGAAATTATTAATAAAGATTTAGTTATTTGCACTTTAAATAAAGGGGCAAAGATAGATATTCAAATAAATGTTGAATCTGGAAAAGGCTACGTTGTTGCTGATCAAATTAAAAAAGCCGAAAGTGGAATCGACTTAATTTATCTGGATGCGATGTTTAGTCCAATTAAAAGAGTGGCCTATAAAGTTGAGAATGCTCGTGTTGGACAAATTACTGATTATGATAAGCTTATTATGGAGATTGATACTAATGGCGCGATCACTCCTCAAGATGCTTTAGGTGTTGCGGCAAAAATAATTCAAGATCAATTGGAAGTATTCGTTAATTTTGACGTTAGTGAAATAGCTGACGTTCATCAAGAGGTTGATAATGAGCCGGACTTTAACAAAAACTTACTTAAAACAATTGATGAGCTAGAATTGTCAGTTAGGTCTTACAATTGCCTTAAAAACGAAAATATAGCTTACGTTGGTGATCTGGTTACCAAGACTGAGTCAGAAATGTTGAAAACTTCTAATTTTGGAAGAAAATCACTTAATGAATTAAAAGAAAATTTAAAATCAATGGGTTTAGCATTCGGTGCTAAATTAGTTGATTGGCCACCAGAAAATATTGAAGAGTTGGCTAAGATTAAAAATAAAGAATATTAGTAATTTAAAATTTATAAAATAAGTAATGAGGCACGGTATTAAGGGTAGAAAATTAAATAGAACAAGCTCACACAGAAAATCCCTGTTTTCTAATTTGGCTAATGCTTTGTTGGAAAATGAGTTAATAAAAACAACTTTGCCAAAGGCCAAAGATTTGAGGCCTTTTGTTGAAAAAATAATTACTTTAGCTAAAGAAGATACTTTGGCTAACCGTAGACAGGCTATAGCTATATTAAAAAATCCAAAAATAGTAAATAAATTATTTTCTGATATTGGACCAAGAATAAAAGACCGTAAAGGTGGTTATATTAGAATTATGAAGTTTGGATTTAGGGCTGGAGACAAAGCACCTATGGCAATCATTGAGCTGGTTGACAGAGTATTGCCTGATATTAATACTAAAAACGCTACTCAGAAAGAGTTGGCTAAAAAAGAAGCAAAACAATAATAACTAAATTTTAACTAACTTAAAGATGACAAATTTAATTGAGCAATTCAACATTGATCAGGCTGCAAAAATTAATGAACAAAGGGGTGGTTTGGAAAAATTTATTCCAGATTTTAATGTAGGTGATACTATTAAAGTGCAATATAGAATTTCTGAAGGTGGAAATTCTAGAATTCAGGTTTTTGCTGGAGTTGTTATTGCTAGAACTAAGAGTTTTTCTAACTATAATTCAACTTTTACTGTTAGAAAAATAAGCAGTGGTGTTGGGGTTGAGAGAAAATTCCCACTCTATTCTCCTTTTATTGCGGGGATTGAAGTTGCTAAACAGGGAGTTGTTCGTCGCGCTAAATTATATTATTTGAGAAATTTAACTGGAAAAGCTTCTAGAATTAAAGAGAAGCTTGATTTTTCTAAGAGTCCTAAGTCTAAAGGTAGCAAAAATCCGAAAATATCTGAAAATAAAACACCTAAGGAATCCGAGTAAAATTTTATTCGGATTTGGTAATTTTGATTAATATGATTTTTCATGTTTCTTCTATTAAAATTAATTCAAGTATCTGCTCTAATTTTCTTTTCTAATTGCAGTTTTTATAACGTTGGTAATAAAGACTCTGCAAAACTAGCAATGTTTAATTCCTTTAATAAGAAATCATTTTCTTTCGTTGTTGGTGAGGAATTTTTGAAAGACTATTCAGATTCTAAGCAAAGCACCTCACATCCAAAAATGACTAAATCGGAATTAAAGCTCCTTAAAAAATTTTTGCGGGATAATAAATATTGTTTTAATAAAAAAAATCGGCTATTGTTCAAAATCAATTCCAGACAAGAAAAAGTTTATGACGTAACTTTTTCTAGGTTAATTGAGCAAAGTTATAATGCTAAGCCAATTTCTCCTGTTACCTATTTTGGGGCGTGTTTGTATTAAATTTTTAAATTCATATGTTACCAGCAATAGTTTCCTTTTTTACCTTTCGTACAGTAATACTCTTATTCTCTACAACATTTTCAATTTTAGCTGTTATGATGATGCTCAATATTGTAACTCCAGATGATGTCGCTGCTATTCTAAATCTTTCTCCCAAAGGAACTGTAGCTTTGAAATCTATCGTTGAAAGATTTCAAGAAGTTTCTGGTAATATCACAAATATTTTATCTCAATTGTTAAATAAGTTGTTTGGTTGGGCTGGTCTTGATATTGACTTGTCAAAAATTAAGGTTGATCTTAATGACTCCTCTCAAAATGGAGGATCTGCAAATGCAGTAAATTCTCCTGATAATGTTCGTAGTATTACGGATTCAGAGAGACATGAAGGTGCTATTCAGATAGACCAATGGAAGAGATAATGTTTTATGGTGGCATTACTGAGTATAATTAATCTAACTCGACTTTTTTTTCTGGTTACTCTTCTTCTTCCTATTTTTATATTTAATAAGAATAGGGCGGCATTTCTGTTTATTAAATATGCTGGCGTAACATTCATCAAATTAGCTCAGTTAATGGCTAACAGACCTGACTTGATCGGTGATGATTTAGCATCTTATCTGTCATATTTTCAAGATAAACTCCCTCCTTTTTCCTTTAAGAAAGTTCAGAAAATTATTGAAAAACAACTTGGAAAGCCGATTAACAAGTTGTTTTTAGAGTTCAATAAAAATTCAGTTGCCGCAGCCTCGATTGCTCAGGTTCATAAAGCTAAGACTTTTGAAGGTGAATATGTTGCTGTAAAAGTTGTTCGCCCCAATATTGGCAAGCTTTTTAGGCGTGACATTGCAACTTTAAAATTATTAGCTTTTATTATTGGAGTTTTTTCAAAATATTTTAAGGAAAAAATAATTAATATTATTGAGGTTTTGGAGGATTGCAGTTCAAAAGAGCTGGATTTGCATTTTGAAGCTGCAGCAGCATCTGAAATTAAAGAAAATTTAAAAGATGTAAAAGGTTTTTATATTCCTGAGATCTATTGGAATTTAAGTAGTGACAGGGTATTGACTTCAGAGTGGATTGATGGCATTCCTTTTTCTAACAAAGAAGCAATTTTAAATAGCGGTTTTGACAAAAAGAAAATCGCAGAAAATTTGGTAATAAGCTATTTTAATCAGGTTTATGTTCATGGTCTATTTCATGCTGATATGCATTTGGGGAACTTATTCTTAATGAAAAATGGTGACATTACTGCTATTGATTTTGGAATTACTGGCTCAATTGATAGGAATACCAGAATTGCCATCGCTGAAATTCTCATTGCTTTTCTGAATAAAGACTATCAGAGGGTTGCTAAGATTCACATCAGAGCTGGACTGGTTCCAGAAAATGTTAATCTAGAGGAGTTTACCTTATCTTGCAGAATAATTGGTCAATCAACAGTTGGTAAAGCCGTGGGGGATGTTTCAATGGCAAAACTTCTTGCTAATTTGTTAAAAATGACAAAAAAATACAATATGCAAACTAGGTCAGAGCTGTTACTTTTGCAGAAAACAATGATGTTAGTGGAGGGTGTTGGAGTTTTTTTAGATAAAGATTTAAACATATGGAAATTGTCAGAGCCTTTTGTGAAAGAGTGGGCCACTAAGAACATTGGTTTTGATGCTAAAATTAAAGATTTTGTGATGGAGATGGTTGAAAGATTAAGAAGTTTTTAATTTTGACTGTGCTATAAGAAATGTATTAGAAAGTTGGATTTTTTAATTAAAAATTAATAATAAAATGAGTTTCAGGATTAATTCTAAGGAAGAATATCAAAAAGAATCATTAAAGGCCGAGTTAAATCCACAAAGCTTTTGGGCGGAGATTGCGAGGAAATTTTTTTGGTTTCGAGAATGGAATCAAATTTTAAAATTTAATTTTAATGAAGGAAGAACCAATTGGTTTTTGGGTGGTAAAACTAATATTTCTAGCAATTGCTTAGATCGTCATTTGGAAAAAAAATCAAATGATGTGGCTATTATATGGGAATCTAATGATCCTAAGGTTTTAAATAGATCAATTACTTATAAAGAATTATTTGAACAGGTTTGTCAGTTTTCCAACCTTCTTTTGGCAAATGGAATTAAATCTGGTGATCGGGTTTGTATTTACATGCCTATGATTCCTGATGCTGTTGTGGCAATGTTGTCTTGTGCACGAGTTGGAGCTGTTCATTGCGTGGTTTTTGCAGGCTTCTCAGCTTCTGCATTAAAAGGCAGAATTAAAGATTCTGGTGCGAAAATGTTAATTACGGCAGATTATTTACATAGAGGTGAAAAGAAAATTAATCTTTTGAATATTGCCAATGAGGCAATTGATGGACTGGATGTGATTGAGAACGTGGTTTTATTTAAGCGCTCGGAAGAAAAAATGGAGTGCGTTAAAAAGACAATTATTTGGCAAGATGAAATTTCTAAATATCATAAAGAAAATAAAGCAGCGCAGATGGAATCAGAAGATCCGCTTTTCATTCTTTACACTTCTGGATCAACAGGAAAGCCAAAGGGAGTTTTGCATACTACAGCGGGATATATGGTTTATTCAGCCTATTCTTTTGCCAATGTTTTTGATTACCAAGATGGTGATTTATTCTTCTGTACGGCTGATGTTGGTTGGGTTACTGGTCATTCCTACTTAACTTATGGACCACTTTTGAATGGTGGAAAAATTTTGATGTTCGAAGGAATTCCAACTCATCCCACCCCTTCAAGATTCTGGGAAATAATTGATAAACATAAAGTTAACATTTTTTATACTGCTCCTACTGCCATTAGATCTTTAATGAGCGCGGGTGATAAATTTGTTGATGATTTTGACCTGTCTTCATTGAAAGTTCTTGGAACGGTTGGTGAACCAATAAATGAAGAGGCTTACAATTGGTATTATAATAAAGTTGGCAAAGGAAAATGTCCAATTGTTGATACTTGGTGGCAAACTGAAACTGGTGGAATAATGATTTCATCTTTAGCAAATAAAACCACTTCCAAACCTGTTTTTGCTGGTTTTCCACTTCCTGGAATTGTGCCAACTTTGCTTGATGAAAATGGTAAAAAAATTACAGAGGTTGGTAAAGTTGGAAATTTATGTTTTTCACATCCTTGGCCATCGGTTATTCGCAGTGTTTGGAATGATCACAAAAAATGTTTTGACACCTATTTCAAAAAATTCGCTGGATATTACTTTTCTGGTGACGGTGCATTTTTTGATGAAAATGGTTTATTTAGAATTGTTGGTCGAGTTGATGACGTAATTAACTCCTCTGGACACAGGCTTGGAACGGCAGAAATTGAGAATGTTGTCAATATGCATGTGAAAATTAGTGAATCAGCAGTTATTGGATATCCACACCCAATAAAAGGTGAGGGTGTTCTGGTTTTTGCTATTGTTAAAAATGATATAGGAGAAGTAAGTGAAGAAATTGAGCAAAGCATTAAAGAAGAAATTATAGCCTTAGTTCAGAAGGAAATTTCGTCCATTGCTAAGCCGGATAAAATTTATATCATTGGTGATTTACCTAAAACTAGATCGGGTAAAATAATGCGAAGAATTTTGAAGAAATTGATTTTAGGGGAAAATATGGGTGACATATCGACTCTTGTTAATCCTGATGCTGTAAAGTATTTACAGGATATTATCACTAAGTAGCGTTTGATATAAAAAGTTAATTCCCTGCGGTAGTCACTTTTTGCAATTTATTTTACACTAACAATTAATCATTATCTATTTTATGCAACTTACATTGATGAAGGCTAAAATTCACCGAGCAACTGTTACTCAGGCTGATTTACATTATGAAGGGTCAATTTCAATCGACGAAGATTTGCTGGATGCAGCAGGAATATTACCTTACGAGAAGGTTGATGTTTTAGATATTAACAATGGTCAACGCTTTACTACCTATACAATTCCTACCAAAAGAGGTAGTGGAGAAGTTAAGGTTAATGGCGCAGCAGCAAGGTTAGTTCAGGCTGGGGATTTAGTTATTATTGTCTCTTATTGTGGTCTCTCACCTGAGGAAGCTCAGGATTTTAAGCCAGCAGTCGTAGTTCTTGATGAAAATAACAATATTATTGACTAATTTCTGATGGTAAATTTTGTAAAGATGAATGGCGCTGGAAATGACTTCGTAATTATTGATACGAGGGGGAAATCTAACGTTAAAAATATAAAATTTAATCATGAAATCATTTCCAGAATTTGTGATCGTTCTAATGTTGGTTGCGACCAATTAATTATGCTGAAAGATTCAATTTCGGCTGATATTTTGATGGAGATTTATAATTCTGATGGATCTATTTCTGGGGCTTGTGGCAATGCAACCCGTTGCGTAGCAGCGCTTTTAATGGCTGAAAAAGAATGTGATGAGGTAAATATTAAAACCGAAGCTGGTATATTGAGGACTTGGAAAAAAGACGGTCTAATTGCAGTTAATATGGGGAAGCCAAAGTTTCTTTGGAATGAAATTCCGCTTCTGACGGAGCAAAATACCGAAGATTTTGTTGTTGATGGTTTTGAAGAATATCCCCTTTCAGCTGTAAATATGGGCAACCCGCATATTATCATCTTTATAGATAGGGATTTGAGTGATGAAGAATTTACCTCTAGAGGATCAGCTCTTGAAACTAATGATTTATTTCCAGAAAAAACCAATGTTGAGTTTGCTAAAATTATCTCAAAGAATCATATTGAAGTTCGAGTTTGGGAAAGGGGGGCTGGGGAGACTTTGGCTTGCGGTTCTGGAGCTTGCTCCGTTGCGGTTGCTGCAATTAGAAATAATTTAATTAAAAGAGAGGAAGTTAAGATTAGTTTTAAAGGTGGAGATTTATTTATTGATTGGC
>JBLHVR010000053.1:0-10839 GCA_047628655.1 Lentimonas sp. | reverse complement strand
TTACTAAAATCAACATCTCTGGCTAGTTCGGAATATGATATTTTAAAATCCGGGAACTCTTTTCTTGTCTCAAGGTTTAAATTGTCAAATTTTCTAAATAGAATTTCAATATCACCACTTTTGTCAGATAAATCGCCTCTTATATCAAAGGCTTGCTTGACGTTTTTAGTATCTGATGATTTGGGATCAAAGTTTTTAATTTTTTGAGAAAAAGAGTCGGCTATCGCATCATACTTCTTGATAAATATAAGTTTGTAAAAAATGTTATAGCTACTTATTTCAGCCCTAGAGAGGACTTCATGAATCTTTCCAAAATCAATTATTTTATCAACTAAATTATCTTCATCTTTAATTTCTTGGCCAGTTTTATTTCCTAGATTTAGAGCGTTATTATTTATTTCCTTAAGCTCCTTATCTAGGGATGTTTTTTTTAATTTTAATTTATTGATGTCTTTTTTATACACACTCTCCTGAGTAAGAATCTTTCCCAGTAGTAAAATAGTGCAAATTATTGCAATTGCGTTAAATGACCAAAGTGCTGTTATGATTAGCTCTAGCCTGGAAGTGGTTTTAAGTCGGGGCCTGGAGAATTTTAATATTTTTCGACGATTATTAGCAAACATGTTGGCAATTAGGATATCTGAAAAGCTGCTATTCTTTTTAATGCCAATCTTAGTAAGGTTTAATTTGCTCGCTATTTGATATGGGGAATAATTTATGATTTTGGTATCGTGAATTGCAATATTTTTGATCTTATCAATGATTTTATTCTGAAGTACATTGATAATGGTTACATCTTGCATCTTCAGATTGGGAAATATCATTTTTAGATACTCGTTGGATCTAAATAAATCCTGCTCAAACCTGTCGGCAAAATTCTTATCCTCAGAATTGTAATTTATTACCCTGGTAAAAATAATTATTTTGTTAAAAAAAATGACCTGACGGAATCCGCTAATTTTATTCTGAACAATGAAGGAAAGTATATTTCCATTGTTGGGTGCAACTAGGCGCTCTGTTTTGGCTATATTAAAAACCGCCTTTGCTAAGTGGTAGGATTCAATTGGCAGCATGTAAACCCCGACAAAGCGGTTTTCTAGTCCCAATAGAAACTCAACCCACCTGTCTATTTCTTCAGATATTTCGGTGCTAATGAAAACGCAATCCCACTTTCTTTGTTGTTTATTTTTAGCGTAGTAGTAGCTATGAAATGATTTTTCGTCAGTATCATTTTTTTCCTTAGCTAAATCTCGGTTTACTAATTTGTAAAGATCTATTGGGTTAACGGGGGGGTAGGGTTTTCTTTTGTAGTTTTGACCACTAGTGTCAATTAAAACATGGGTTGGTGTAGATTTATTATTGGTAAATAATGTGGTTAATTTTAATTTATTTTGCTGATTCAGAGAAGATATGAGAATCTTGCTTTTAACCTCAACCCCATCATGAAATCCTATTATGGATCCATACTCACCGACACTGATAGTAAATTTTTTTTTACTCAACATTTATTTGTAAGCGGCAAGTTGATTAAAGTGAATGAATTCTGGCACTACCATGGTAAGAATTTGGGTTTTATAGCACGGTAAATTTCAATAGGCAGTTTTTTAAATAACGGTTCCTAATTAGTTTTTAACAATTTTTAGTTTTGAGTTTGTCATATTTTCTGAATCTTTATTGTTAAATCTTTTGAATTGACCATCGATAGAGGCTCCGTCTTCAACTGACAAGGAGTCATATTCAATGTTTCCACTAACTTTAGCTTTGTTGAAAATATTGATATTTCGGGCTTTGACATTACCGCTAAATTGACCACGGATGTTTATTGAATCAGCTTTTATGTCTCCTTCAACAGATCCACTTTCTCTAATGATGATTGAGTTGCTATCAATCTGACCTTTAATTTCACCCTCAATTTCAATTACACCGGAGCTTTTTATGTCCCCTTCAATTTTAACGTCTTTAGCAATGATGGAAGGCATAGATTTATGAGATGTAGTCATTTGTTCAATATTTTTTCTGAATGATTTGTTATTGGAACTTCTTCTTAATGAGTTGGTGAATGATTTTAATTTTACAGAAGAAAGCATGGTGAGTGGATTTTATGAATTAATAATTTCTTGTCCAGCCTTTAAAAATTTTTTTGGATTTAGGGGGGTGTTGTTGTAGCGAATTTCGTAATGAAGATGACTACCAGTGCTTCTTCCAGTACTTCCTTGAATTGCAACTACTTGTGCTTTTTTTACAAAATCTCCTTTTTTGACATGAATTTTTGACAAATGACCATATCTTGTTGTAAGGCCATATCCATGATCGATAATTAGCATTTTTCCATAAGATCCTTTTCTACCAGCAAATTTAACTTTCCCCATGGATGGACTGATAATTTTTGCTCTGTTTTTTCCAGCAAAATCCATTCCTTCGTGCATTGATGTAACTCTTTTTATGGGATCGATCCTTCTTCCAAAAACGCTAGATACGTAATAATCCCCCTTACTCATAGGTGAGGATAATGGGGCGAAGCGAATAAATTTTTCTAAATTAGTTAAATAATTTATTTCATTCTTAATGCTGAATGCCTTGTTATTAAAATTAAGAATATCAGAATTTTTGCTAGATAAAGTTTCGTTTATTAGCTCTTTAAATGGCCCACCTTGCTTTGAGAAATTATCTTTTTGGTTATTCAGAGAAACAATATCTTTTTTAAGAACGGCGACATTGTCCGTTGCTCCAACTCCCGCAAGAGCAAGTTTTTCTTCTAAATAGCTAGTTCTTTTAAGGGTAAGGTTTTTGATGTCATCTAAAACAAAATTTGATTTTGCAAATTTGTTGGCAATTCTCTCTTCCTCGGGAGCAAAATCAAATTTACCAAATAGTTCATCTAGTTTTTTATTAATTTCTTGTTTAGGAGTTTTAGCTTCAGTATTTTCAAGACTAGATAGGGATTTAAAGTAAGTTTGGATGTTCTTTAAATTACCACTTAGTGTTTCTAATTGATTTTCGAATTTTTTGTTAGCCTGAGTTATGTTTTTAATTTTTGCGGATTTTTCATCAATTATAAAGCTGTATTTAATTGATTTTGCATAAGTAGTTCCCACCCAGATTACAAAACCAACGGCCAGTATTTGGGTGGCTGGTCCAATTGAGAAGCTTTTGATTCTTTGTTTTGAAACTAAAAGAATGGTTTTGGTGCTAAAGGTTTTTTTAACCAATAGAAAGAAATTTTTAAAAGCTTTCAGGGAAAAACTTAGCAGATATTTGGTTAAAATCTGAGGCTTGCTCATTTATTTAAATGTAAATTCTTAACAGATTTTTCAATAATTTTAGAAAAAAAGATTATTACTTTTTGACGGGCTTTGTCAAGTTCTTATTTCTTTTAAGTTGGGTGTTTAGAGCTTGTTAAGAAGCTAAAATCATGTTTTTGTTCCACCGAGATAGTGCAAAAATAATCTAATATATAAAACTCCCACACAAACAAATTAATTCAAGGGTGCTGAGATCCTGTTAATTTGCAGTGCTGTAATTTGGAGATTCGCTGGTAATTGAGATACTGTGAGAGTGACTTTCTTTTAAGCCGGAATTTGTTATTTTAACAAATTCACAATTTTCGTTAGCGTCTTTAATTGTTTTGTTCCCGGTGTAACCCATGGAAGACCTCAAGCCCCCAACTAATTGATGAATTACGTCTGAAACCGGACCTTTGTAAGGAACTCTTCCTTCAACACCCTCGGGAACCAATTTTAATTTGTCAGTAATATTTTCTTGAAAATAGCGATCTGCCGATCCTCTGGCCATGGCGCCGAGTGAGCCCATTCCGCGGTAGCTTTTGTAAGACCTTCCTTTGAATAATATTGTTTCTCCTGGGCTTTCCTCAGTTCCAGCTAAAAGTGATCCGATCATCACACAAGAAGATCCTGCGGCCAGTGCTTTGGCTAGGTCACCAGAGAACCTAATCCCACCATCTGAAATGAAGGGAATGTTTTGTTTATTACAAGCTTCAGCCACATCCATTATTGCTGACAATTGAGGAACTCCAACTCCCGCTACAATTCTAGTGGTGCAGATTGACCCAGGGCCAATTCCAACTTTAACACTGTCGGCTCCTGCATCAATTAAGGCTTTCGCAGCTGAGGAAGTAGCAATATTTCCACCAATTAAATTAATTCGTGGGTATTGCTTGCGAATATCTTTAACAGCTTGGATTACTCCAGCGCTGTGTCCATGAGCAGTGTCAACAATTAAAATATCAACCCCGGCTTCAATTAAGTGTTCTGCCCTTTGAAATCCGTCCTTTCCAACTCCAACTGCCGCTGCAACCCTAAGTCTTCCTTCGGAATCTTTGCAGGCATTAGGAAATTGTTTGGATTTTTCAATATCTTTGCCGGTGATTAGTCCAATGCAATTATGATTATCATCAATGATAAGGATTCTCTCAATTTTATTTTTGTGCAAAAGTTTTTTGGCCTCACTTCTTGAAATGCCATTTTTAGCGAGAACTAAATTATCCTTGGTCATTAATTCATAAACTGGCTGCTTATGGTTAGTCGCAAAGCGGACATCGCGGTTAGTCAAAATTCCGACTAGTTTGTTGCTTTTTTCTGATTCAACCACGGGAATTCCAGAGATTCCGTAGGTTTTCATAATATTTAAAGCATCTCCCAAGTTCTGCTCTGGCGTTATTGTTAATGGGTTAATTACAATTCCTGATTCAAATTTCTTAACTTTTTTAACTTCGTCGGATTGATCTTTGATGTTTAAATTTTTATGAATACATCCCATTCCTCCACATTGAGCCATTGCAATTGCTAGCTTACTTTCCGTAACGGTATCCATCGCTGAAGAAATGATAGGAATATTTAATTCAATATTTTTAGTAATTTGAGTTCTTAGATCAACATCACAAGGTAAAACTTCTGAATATGCTGGCTTTAGCAAAACATCGTCAAAGGTTAAATTGTAAGGAGATTCGGAAATTTGCTTAAAAGAGTGCTTTGCCATTTGGATAAATTAAAATATGAATTTGAAATTTAAAATTTGGCGGGTTATTTTGAACGCTTCTAAATAAAAGACAACTTTAAATTATGCTTTCATTAATTGAACATCTTTGCGAAAAGAAGAATATTAAACTAACTGAAAATCGCCGAATTGTGGCTAGAATAATTTCTGAGTCACAAGATCATCCTGATGTTGAGGATCTTCATTTAAGAGCTGCTGAAATAAATCCAAATATTGGAATTGCCACAGTTTACCGCACTGTTAAAATGTTCGAAGAGGAGGGAATTATTGCTAAGCATGATTTTAACTATGATGCAAGTGGTAAAAATAAAGCTAGATATGAAGAATTAAGTAATAATCATCACGACCATCTGATTGATATAAATTCAGGAAAAGTGGTGGAGTTCTTTAATGAGGAAATTGAGAAATTAAAAGAAAAAATAGCTAAAGATTTAGGTTACAAATTGGTTGATCACAAGCTTGAGCTTTACGCCATTCCAATTAAGGAATAATCTAATGATTGAAAAAATATTAGGTAAAGCGCTTAAGTTTGAAGGAAATAGAGAGGTTGAAAAATTCTCAAATCAATTTTCAAGTCTTTACGGAATTGAAATTTACAAAGATGGTTTAGATTTAATTTTAACCAAAGCCAAGCAAGGACAGCTTCATTTTGAAGTTAAAATTATTAAAGGTTGGGATACAAACCTTGGTTGCTATTTAGCTGATAGACGCAAGGTTTACAGTAAGCTTTTAAGAACTTTTACCAATAGCTTAGATCATAAAATTACTATTCGTAGTTTTACAACTAATGTTTTAGCTCACGAAATGGCGCATTGCTTAGAGGTAGAGAGCGGAATAGTCTTAAATGAAACTTTTCGTAAAGCAATTGGTTTTGATATGAAAAATCGTCGCCCAGAAAGTGAAGTTATGGCTGGAGAAGTAAAGAGGTTAATGGTTGAAGCTCTTAAATCCTATCCATCTTATCAATTTATTTCTGAATTGTTCGCTCGATATTTCGAGCTATTAAGCCTTTCCAGAGATGTGGATCCTAATGGTAGTTTTTTAACTACCCAAGTAACCGATTTTTTTGTTAATACTAATAATTGGATCAGGCAATCTTTTAATCCGCATATAAAAAATAAAATTGATCCAGAAATAGCTGCCTATACCAAGGAACTGATTGCTAACAAAGATTTTAAATCTGAAAAGAAGTTTTCTGATAATGCTAAATCATTTCATAAAAAGATTGATGATTCAGGAAAAAAATCATGGTCGAAAAATATTGGATCTAATGCTTCCTGGCAGAAATCTTGGCAAAAACACCAAGAATTAGAAGATAATAAAAATTAATTCACTAACAACTAACAATTAAGCATTAAAGATGGCCGTTCACACAAAATTAACTAAAGAAGAAATCTCAAATTTCGTTAAAGAAAATTATCAAATTGGAGAATTAATTTCCTTTAAAGAGATCATAGATGGAATTGATAACTCAAATTTTATTATTGAAACTGATAAAGATAAATTCATACTAACGCTCTTTGAAAGCAGGATAGTCCCAGAGGAGTTACCATTCTTTATGAATTTAAAACTTCATTTGGCACGGCACCAAATTTGCTGCCCTAAACCAGTTAGGAATAATTCAGATGATCTAATTTCTACGATAAAAAATAAATCAGCCTCAATTGTCAGTTTTTTAAGTGGTTCTAATTTAAAGCCGGAAGAAAATGGGTTGTTTAAATCTATTAATAAAAACCATTGCGTTCAAATTGGTAAAGTTACTGCTCAGCTACACAATGCTGTAAATGATTTTGAGGGCGAAAGAGGGAACGATCTTGGAATGGCTGCTTGGCAAAGTTTCTTTGATCAAATTTCTGATTTAACGGAAAAATATCAAAAAGGTTTGAAATCGGAAATTCAAGAATACATCGATTTTTTGGCAAAAAACTGGAATGACAATTTACCAAAAGGAGTGGTTCATATTGATTTGTTTCCAGATAACGTTTTTTTTGATGAAAAGGATAAATTAAGTGGAGTGATCGATTTTTATTTTGCCGCTAACGATTTATTAATCTACGACTTGGGGGTTGTAGTTAATGCTTGGTGCTTCGATGAGCTCAATAATTTTAACGAGGAAAAATATCAATCCTTGCTTTTGGGGTATCAAAAAATAAGAAAAATTTCCGAACCAGAGTTGGAATTCTTAAAAATAGCTCTTATCGGTGCATCTTTAAGATTTTTACTAACTAGATTAAGTGACTTGTTTTTTACCCCCAAGGAATCCTTGGTAAAAGTTAAGGATCCTAAAGAATATCTGGAAAAGGTCAGATTTTTTGCAAGTAAATCTTGACTATACAAATTACTCTACATAAAATGCCCGCTCTTTTTTAGCACAATTTTCAATAAAAATAATGCCTACAATCAATCAATTGGTAAGAAAACCAAGAGTTAAACAAGTCAAAAAAAATAAAGTGCCAGCTATGAAAGCTTGCCCACAAAAAAGAGGTGTTTGTATCAAGGTTTATACTACTACTCCTAAAAAACCAAACTCAGCACTTCGTAAAGTTGCTCGTATTAAACTAACTAACGGTTTCGAAGTAATTGCTTATATCCCAGGTGAGGGTCATAATTTGCAAGAACACAGTGTTGTAACTATTCGTGGTGGAAGGGTAAAAGATTTACCGGGTGTTCGTTACCACATCATCAGAGGCTCTCTTGATACTCAGGGAGTAAAAAATCGCAAACAATCTAGATCAAAATACGGTACTGTTAAACCGAAATAGATCTAAATTAAACAAACTATTTAAAAATTACTAAACTGATAATATTATGAGAAGAAGAGCTGCCCCTAAAAGAAAAATAATTCCTGACGCTAAATATGGCCAAGAACTCATTACTAAGTTAGTTAATCGCTTAATGGAAGACGGTAAAAAATCTGTTGTAGAAAAATCAATCTATAGCGCATTTGAAACCATCGAACAGAAAATGAAAAAAGGTGCCTTAGATATCTTCAAACAGGTTTTAGATAACGTAACCCCAAGAATTGAAGTTAGATCAAGAAGAATTGGTGGCGCAACTTACCAAATTCCAGTAGAAGTTTCTGAAAGAAGAGGAACGGCTCTTGCTCTTAAATGGCTTAAAACCGCTGTTCAAAAATCTTCAGGAAGAAATTTATCTGAAAAAATAGTTAACTCTTTCGGCGAGGCTTTCGATAATAAAGGTTGGGCTGTTAAGAAAAGAGAAGAAGTATTCAAAATGGCTGAATCTAATAAAGCATTTGCTCATTATAAGTGGTAACAACTTATCACCTGGCACCTAATTCCTAATTACTAAATTCCCAAATAACATGTCACGCGAAATCTCAATCGATAAATATCGTAATATTGGTATCATGGCTCACATTGACGCCGGAAAAACTACTACAACCGAGAGAATTCTATTTTATACCGGAAAATCTCATAAAATCGGTGAAGTTCATGATGGCGATGCAACTATGGATTGGATGGAGCAAGAGCAGGAAAGAGGAATAACAATTACCTCTGCTGCGACTACTTGTTTTTGGAAAGATCATCGTATCAATATCATTGATACTCCCGGTCACGTTGATTTCACTATCGAAGTAGAAAGATCTTTAAGAGTTCTAGATGGGGCTGTTGCTGTTTTTGATGCTGTTGCTGGTGTAGAGCCTCAATCAGAAACTGTTTGGAGACAAGCTAATAAGTACAAAGTTCCAAGAATGTGTTTTGTCAATAAAATGGATAGAACTGGAGCTAATTTCTATCGCTGTGTTGAAATGATGAAAATTAGACTCGCTGCAAAACCTTTGGTTATTCAACTTCCAATAGGGGAAGGTGAAGATTATGGTGGTTTAATCGATCTAATCAAAATGAAAGCAGTTGTTTGGAGAGACGAATCTATGGGTGCTGATTTTGAATATGAAGAAATTCCTGCTGATTTAAAAGATAAGGCTGAACAATATCGTCACGAATTGGTTGAGACTGCCGTTGAGCAAGATGACGAACTAATGGAAAGATACCTAGATGGTGAAGCAATTTCTGAAGCAGACTTACAAAAATGTATTAGAAAAGGAACTATTAACGCTTCTTTTGTTCCAATTTTAAACGGTACGGCATTTAAAAATAAAGGCGTTCAGACTCTTCTTGATGCTGTGGTTGACTACCTGCCAAATCCAGAAGATGTTGTTGCTATTGAAGGAACGAACTTAGATGGCACAGAAGAAATACAAATTAATTGCGGAGATAAGAAGTTAGCCGGTCTAGCATTTAAGATCATGACTGATCCTTTTGTAGGATCTCTAACATTCGTAAGAATTTATTCTGGAACTTTATCTAGTGGATCTTCAGTGAATAATACTATAAAAGGTACAAAAGAAAGAGTTGGAAGAATTCTTTTAATGCATGCTAACAATAGAGAAGATATTAAGATTGCTTATGCTGGTGACATCGTTGCAATTGCTGGATTAAAAAATACTACTACAGGTGATACACTGGTTGATGCTGATAATAAAATTATTTTGGAAAGAATGGAGTTTCCTGATCCAGTAATTGAGGTTTCAGTTGAGCCAAGATCAACAGGAGATCAAGAAAGAATGGGTATGGCTCTTTCAAGATTAGCAGCAGAAGATCCTTCTCTTAGAATTGAAAGTGATCCCGAATCTGGACAAACTATTCTGAAGGGGATGGGAGAGTTACATTTAGAGATCATCGTCGATCGTATGAAAAGAGAGTTCAAAGTTGATGCCAATATTGGAGCGCCAAAGGTTGCTTATCGCGAAACTATAACTAAAAAAGTTGAAATTGATTACATCCACAAAAAACAATCTGGTGGTTCTGGTCAGTTTGCTAGGGTTAAGATTACTTTTGAACCTCTTCCAGCTGATGGTGAAGAAGATTATAGTTTCGAAAGCAAAATTACTGGCGGTAGAGTTCCAAAAGAATACATACCTGGAGTAGAAAAGGGTTTGTTTGCTGCTAAAACAAGTGGTATTTTAGCTGGATACCCAGTTGTAAGATTAAAAACTCAATTATTAGACGGCGCCTTCCATGATGTCGATTCTAGTGTATTGGCTTTTGAGATAGCTAGTAAAGCTGCCTTTAGAGAAGCTATGGAAAAAGCTGGTCCTGTACTATTAGAGCCAATGATGAAGGTGGAAATCGTTACTCCAGAAGAATACATGGGTGATGTAATTGGAGATATTAATAGTAGAAGAGGCCAAATTGGTAATTTAGAAGCTAGAGACAATGCTCAAGTCATTACTGCTAAAGTTCCTCTCGCTGCAATGTTTGGGTATGTTAATACTCTTCGCTCCCTGTCTCAAGGCCGAGCCCAGTATGCAATGGAGTTTGAATCTTATCAACAGGTTCCAAATGTAGTAGCTGATGAAATTAAGGCGAAAAAAGCATAAGAATTATAGTGTTAAGCATAGCAATTGACATAATTTAATAAAATGTAATTTCTTTTAAGAAAGTTGTTGCTTTCTACTAATCTTTCTTAGATAATGCAGCGCTCTTTTCGAGTAAGTTGCACAAAAAGATGTTTTAGCCTTTGTTTTAAGGCTTCTAGAAGATTTCATAAGATTTTTAAAATCTTAGTAAAAATTGTTCATAAAATGAGTGAAGTGGCACAAATTAATGTTGCCGATATTCGCAAGAAAATCTATCCATGATTAACTTAATGGTTGGTTCACATTGCATAGATTTATTTATTATTAATTAACTTTAAAATTGTTTTAAACAATGTCCAAAGAAAAATTCGAACGCAGTAAACCACATGTTAACATTGGAACCATTGGTCACGTTGATCACGGTAAAACAACATTAACTGCCG
>JBLHVR010000052.1:0-10856 GCA_047628655.1 Lentimonas sp. | reverse complement strand
ATCAGGGAAGTTTTTGTGTCTAATCGCAATGTTTATGGCACTCGTAGGATTGCCAAAATATTAGCCAAAAATGAAATTGTGATTAGCAGAAAAAGGATTGGCAGATTAAGGGCATCTGCCGGTCTTTATTGCAAGACTAAGCGTAAATTCAAAGTCACAACTGATTCTAAGCATAATAAGCCGATAGCTCCTAATTTGCTGGCTAGAAAATTTGATGTTTCCGCTCCTGATAAATATTGGGCCTCCGACATAACTTATATTCGAACTGGTAATGGCTGGCTTTATTTAGCAACGGTAATTGATCTTTATTCAAGACAATTATTGGCTGGTCGATGGCTGATAATATGAAAGAAAAATTGGTCAACGACGCCATAACAATGGCTATTTGGAAGAGAAAGCCAAGGAAAAGATTAATTGGGCATTCTAACAGCCACAGAGCCATTTTGAAAGATCATGGCATTATTCAAAGTATGAGCCTAAAGGCAATTGCTGGGATAACGCGGTGGCTGAATCGTTCTTCCATACTCTAAAAACTGAGCTTACCAACCATTATAAATTTAAAAATCAACAGGAGGCTAAAAATGTAATATTTGAATATATTGAGGTTTTTTATAATCGAATTCGGATTCACTCTGCTAATAATTATTTAGCGCCAGTGGAGTTTGAAAAGGTTAATAGAAAATACTTAAAATCTGCTTAACTTAGTGTCCGGAAAAAGGTTAACGCATCAGATCAGAAAAGTTACCAAAACTAAAGTTGCTTTTACTAGCCAGCAAGCTTTGAAGAAATTTATATTTCTGGCAATTAAAAAATATTAGTAAAAAATGGCAGATGCCAATTCCAAATTGGAGCTTGATAATTGGACAGTTGGATATATTTTTTTAAAACAGGCTGAAATTAGATTTGGCCTAAATTATAATTTTGACACGGAATTATGGAGGTTCTCAAACTAACTTAAAAAACCACATTTAAACTGCGTTTGCTCCGGAAACAATATCTATTAGTTCTCTAGTGATGTTGGCTTGTCTAGTTCGGTTATAAACTAGGTCTAGGCTTTTAATCATTTTACCAGCATTATTAGTTGCAGCTTCCATAGCTGCCATTCTAGCGCCTTGTTCACTTGAGCTATTTTCTAATAATTGATTATAAATTTGCATAGTAAGGTTCTTAGGAAGAAGAGTTTGAAGGATTTCTTCTTTGTTTGGCTCAAAATCGATTGGTGAATTAAAGCTAACTTCTTTGCTTTTTAATTCTTTAGAATCAATTTTAATCGGAATTAATTGTTTAATCACAGATTCTTGAGCAATGGCCGATTTGAATTTACTATAAACCACCTCACAAACATCAAACACTTTATCTTCAAATAATGTAATAATTTTATCAGCAATATCTCCAGCAACTGTGTAATCGATGTTATTCTTGAAAATACCTGCAATATGGTCAATAATTTTATCGCCATAATATCCTTTAAGCTGCTCGTATCCTTTTTTACCTACGCAAACAATTTTAACTTCCTTTCCTTGGTCGGTAATTTCTTGGATACGTTTTTTTGTAAATTTAACTGCTGAAGAATTTAGCCCTCCACAAAGTCCGCGATCTGAAGTTAAAACAACAATTAGATGAGTTTTTTCTTCATTTCTACCGCTAAGCAAGGCAAATTTACTATTTGAATCTTCTCTAATGTCAACATTTCCGGCTAAATTGGTGATTAGTTCATCAATTTTAAAAGCATATGGACGGGAAAGTTCCACCATTTGCTTAGCCTTACGAAGTTTTGAGGCCGCCACCATTTTCATAGCTTTGGTCATCTTCTGGGTTGACTTAACTGATTTTATTCTAGTTTTTAGGGCCTTAAGATTTGACATTTAATAGCTAGTTAAAGATTCCAATAAATTCCACAATCGCTTTTTTCAATTTATCTTCAGTGATATCAACTATTTTACGATCTTTGCGAATTGCATCTAAAATATCGGAGTGAGAAGATTTAATTTTTCTTAAAAATTCTTTTTCGAAACGAACCACATCTTTAGAATCAATTTTATCCAAATATCCTTTTACTCCGGTGTAGATTGAAACAACTTGCTCTTCGAAAGAAAGAGGAGAATATTGATTTTGCTTCAAAAGCTCAGTTAATTTCCTGCCTTTATCGAGCAATTTCTGAGTTGCAGCGTCTAAGTCGGATCCAAATTGTGAGAAAGCTTCCAATTCTCTAAATTGAGCTAAATCTAGCTTAATTGTTCCAGCAACTTGTTTCATTGCTTTAGTTTGAGCTGCCGAACCAACACGAGAAACCGAAAGACCAACATTTACAGCTGGCTTTATTCCTTTGTAGAAAAGTTCAGTTTCAAGGAAAATTTGTCCGTCAGTAATTGAAATTACATTAGTTGGGATATAAGCCGAAACATCTCCTGCTTGAGTTTCAATAATTGGCAGAGCAGTTAATGAACCACCACCTTTAGCATCAGACATTTTAGCAGCGCGCTCTAGAAGACGAGAATGGATATAAAATACATCTCCTGGATAAGCTTCACGTGCTGGAGGTCTTCTTAAAAGAAGAGACATTTCACGATAAGCAACAGCATGTTTACTTAAGTCATCATAAGAGATTAGAGCGTGCATTCCATTGTCTCTGAAATATTCACCAATAGTGCAACCAGTATAAGGCGCAAAAAATTGCATTGAAGCAGCTTCAGAAGCGGTTGCAGCAACAACAACGGAATATTTCATCGCTCCAGCCTCTTCCAAAGTTTTAACTATTGCAGCAACTGTTGATCTTTTTTGACCAATAGCAACGTAAATACAGTAAAGTTTTTTACTTTCATCATCACCTTCATTAACTGCGGCTTGATTAATTATTGTATCAATAACAATGGCAGTTTTTCCAGTTTGGCGATCACCAATAATTAATTCTCTTTGACCTCTTCCAATTGGAATTAAGCTATCAACAGCTTTGATTCCAGTTTGCATTGGCTCAGAAACTGATTGTCTGTCAACAATTCCAGGGGCTTTTATTTCTACGCGACGCTGTTCTACATTTTTTAATTCACCTTTTCCGTCAATTGGGTTTCCAAGTGCATCAACCACCCTTCCAAGCAAGCCTTTTCCAACAGGAACTTCAACAATTTTTCCAGTTCTTTTAACGGAGTCGCCTTCTTTGATTTTTTGAGCATTACCAAAAATTACAACACCAACATTATCTTCTTCTAAATTGAGAGCCATCCCCTTAACTCCTGAGTCGAACTCAACTAATTCTCCAACTCCAACATTATCTAGACCGTAAATTTTGGCAATTCCATCACCTATTGATACAACTTCACCAACTTCTTTGAGTTCGGCTGAAGTTTTAAAACCTTCTATTCTTTTTTCCAAAATATCGGAAAATTCTGCTACGTTTAATTGCATATTTAATTAAATGTTAAAATTATAAAGTTGATATAAATTCTGTTTTTAGCTTAGAAAGCTGAGTTTTTAAGCTTGCATCTATGATTGTTCCACCAATTTTTATTTGAACTCCACCTAAAATATTTTTATCGATAGTTCTTTTAATTAAAATAGATTTATTTTGATTTTTATTGGCTACGATTTTTTCAATTTCATCCACATTTTTTTCATCAAGATCAGTTGCTGAAATTATTGAAACTTCAATAATGTTTTTTTCTTTTTTTACCAGCTTAGAGAATTCTTCCTTAATTTCCAAAATTTGCGATATTCTTCTTGCTGAAGCGACAACTACTAAAAATTCGTTAACTTTCTTATGTAAAGATAATTTTTCACCAATGGCTGTTATAATTTCTCCTAAAGCTTGTCGACGAATAGTTGGGTTAGATAATTCTTTAATAGCAGAAGCTGGAAGAGAAAGAGAAAATTTAGCTAGATCGCTTTCAAATTGATCAATTAGGCTTGACCTTTTTGCAACATTAAAAGCAGCAATGGAATATTTTTTTGAGGCAAGATGAGAAGATGCCATAGATTAAAAATGCAAAAATTTTGTAAAATGCGAGGCATAAAATCCTCAGAAAATTAAGTGGCGAAATGTAAGATATTAATCTTAAAAAACAAGATTAATTAGGTAATATTGGTTAATTAATTTAAATGTCAGATCAAACTCTATCTGGAGATAAATTCTAGTGGAAAAATCCAAACTAATAATAAGGTAATTGGCGCAACCACCATCATTCCATCCAAACGGTCCAGAACACCACCATGGCCTGGAATTATATTACTTGAATCCTTCACTTCAAAAGATCTTTTTAATTTTGATTCCAGCAGGTCTCCAGCTTGACTAAATAAGGATAAAACTACACTGATTGTAACAAAGAACAGAACTCCTCCGCTAAACATTAATGAGCTTAAAACTCCGATAACTAAGGTTGCAAGAACTGCTCCTGCAAGTCCAGACCAAGTTTTATTGGGGCTGACGTCGGGCATTAATTTTGGTCCTCCAAAATTTTTACCAGTAAAGTAAGCAAATATATCTGTTACAGCCACAACCGCAAACATCCAGAGTAGAATGATTGAGTTGGTTTCTCGGAGTTCCAATGCTGAAAATATTGGTAATAATATATAGGTAAATCCTATTAGATTCCATTTTAGCTTTCTGTTAAGGGAGACTGATTTAGTGATTTCCATCCATTCATAAGTCATCAAAATGGTGATTAATATGGCTAGAGCGAAGAATAGGGTTTTAGAAAATAAAATGGCAAAAACACCAACAGACATCATTACAATTCCTGAAATTAATCTGAGTTTGAAATTTGAAGGGATTTCAGATGGGGTTTGTTTCTTTTTAGCCTCCATTCTTTTGGTGATAGATTCCGCTAAATGGTGGAACCTATTATTAGTTTGTGTTACTAAGGAGTTAAAAATTTTACTAGTAAATCCCGTCAACTTATGTAGGTATTTAATAAGGTTATCTTGTGCCATAATTTCGTTTTCTTTGATTAAATTCTATAATTGCCTCAGATAAATCTTCTTTAGAAAAATCTGGCCATAATGTTTTGGTAAAATATAACTCGCTGTAGGATGATTGCCATAATAAAAAATTACTAAGACGCATTTCACCTGCAGTTCTAATTAAAAGATCAGGATCAGGAATGTTTGGCTGGTACAGGTGCTTGCTAATTAGTTCTTCATCTATTTGGTCGGAACTAAGGTTTTTTTCTGATAAATCTTTTATGATTTTTTTAAACGCATCAACAATTTCGCGGCGAGAACCGTAATCGAAGGCGACATTTAAAATAATATTAGTGTTGTTTTTGGTCTTTTCTTCCAAATCTTTTATTTTCTTAACAATATCAGCTTCCACATTTTCTAAATTTCCTGAAATAAGAATCTTTACTCCGTTTTTAATCAAATCTTTAACTTCATAAGTTAAATATTCTTTAACAAGGGCCATAAGATAGCCAACTTCAGTCTTTGGTCTTTGCCAATTTTCCGTCGAAAATGCGTAGATTGTTAGATATTTAACTTTGAATTCTAAGGCCGATTTGACTAGAGTTTTAATGGCTTTTGAGCCAGATTTATGGCCAGATGAAACGGGGAGGTTGTGAGATTTTGCCCATCGATTATTGCCATCCATAATAACAGCAATATGAGTTGGTATTTTCAGATTTGTCATGTTTTAGTTGTTAGTAACTGGCGGCTATTGGTTAAGAACTGTTAGCTAATTAAACTGTCATTAAATCTTTTTCTTTCTGGGAGACCATTTCATCAATTTTAGACACATAATCATCGGTTAATTTTTGAATGATGTCGGCAAAAGAATGTGCATCATCTTTACTGGCTCCAGATTCTTTCTCACCTTTTTTAAATTCATCTAGGCTGTCGCGACGATTATTTCTAACAGCAACTTTCTTGTCTTCGCCATATTTTTTTGCTAATTTTGAAAGCTCAACCCTTCTTTCCTCACTTAATTTTGGAATTGAAATCCTTAAAACTTGCCCGTCAATCATTGGGTTGAATCCTAGATTGGAATTGACGATTGCCTTTTCAATTGGTTTAACCATTTCTTTGTCCCAAGCTTGCACTGAAATTGTTGATGAATCGGGAATAGAGACGCTTGATATTTGACTTAGTGGCATGAAATCACCATAAGCTTCAACTTTGACTGCATCTAGCAGAGATGGAGTTGCCCTTCCAGTACTTATACTGCCTAGGTCTCTTTTTAGGAAGGTTAAAACATCTTCCATTTTGCCTTTTGCCTTTTCTGATAATGTGTTAATCATAGTAATTTAATTATTAGTTATGATGGTAAATTTACCTCTTGAATTTAGAACCTCTTGCAAGGCGTTATCCTTTTTAATTGAGAAAACGATAATTGGCAAATTATTATCTTTTGCCAGAGTAATTGCGGTTTGATCCATAACTCTTAAATCTTGACTTAGAACATCTAGATAGCTGAGTTTTTCGTATCTTTTGGCTTCAGGATTTTCTTTGGGATCAGAGCAATAAACTCCGTCAACCTGAGTTCCTTTAAAAATTGCATCACAGTTTGTTTCAATAGCGCGAAGAACTGCAGCGGTGTCAGTTGTGAAGAATGGGTTTCCTGTCCCAGCAGAAAAAATTACTACGCGATTCTTCTCTAGATGGCGAACTGCTTTTCTTTTAACGTAAGGCTCGCAGACACTATTCATTTCAATCGCTGATTGCATTCTTGTTGCAATTCCTGCTTTTTCTAGAGCATTTTGCAAGGCAAGTCCGTTAATGCAGGTTGCTAACATTCCCATGTAATCAGCGCTGGCTCTTTCCATTCCAGCTGCCGCAACAGAAACGCCGCGAAAAATATTCCCACCGCCAACAACAATTGCAACTTGACAGCCGATTTCTAAAGTTTGTTTAATTTGATTGCAGATGTGAGAAATGGCGTCGGGATCATGGCCAAATTCCTTATTACCCATCATTGCTTCGCCAGAAACTTTAAAGAGGATCCTTTTATATTTCATGAATAATGGTTAATTGTTAATTGTTAATTGTTAATGAATTATCATCAGCAATTAACAATTATTTTGTCATTGAAGCTACTTCTGCAGCAAAGTCATCGTCCTTTTTTTCAATACCTTCACCTAAGATGAAAAGTTTGAAATCAGAAATTGTGGTTTCTGATCCAGATTCTTTGCTGAAATTTTTAAGTAAGTCTTTGATTTTTACCTTGTCGTCCATAACGAAATTTTGTTCCAAAAGAACAACTTCTTCGTAATATTTCCTGATTCTGCCTTCCATCATTTTTTCAATGATATTTTCTGGCTTACCAGAAGCTTTAGCTTGATCTTTTAATACGGCAACTTCACGATTTAATTTCTCAGGATTAACTGAGTCAATATTAAGTGATTCTGGTTTGGCAGCAGCAATATGCATTGCAACTTGCTTGCCAATTTCTTCTAGTTTTTCTTTATCAGCAGATGATTCCAACGCAACTAGAACAGCTATTTTACCTAAGTTTGGAGCAACTGCATTGTGAACATATCCAACGATAGCGCCATTTTGGGTTGTTAAATTGGCAACTCTTCTAATATTGATATTTTCACCAATAACACCAATTTGGTTTTTTAGCTCTTCATCAACACTGTTTGAACCTGTTGGATAATTTGCAGCTTTTAGGGTTTCAATATTGGAATTGGCATTAATAGAAGCTGAGGTTACATTCCTAACAAATGATTGAAATTTATCATTTCTAGCAACAAAATCAGTTTCAGAATTAATTTCTAAAATTGCTGCTTTTTGACCTTCAATTAAAATTGAAACAGTTCCTTCAGAAGTAATTCTCCCACCTTTTTTAACTGCTGCTGAAAGTCCTTTTTTTCTAAGCCAGTCAACTGATTGATCGAAATTATCTTTATTTTCTTTCAAAGCTTTATTGCAATCTGCAATACCACAACCCGTAGTTTCACGAAGTTTTTTAATTAATGCTAAATCTGCCATTGTTTAATTATTAATTTGTTGGTTATTTATTTTATTATTTTTTAGTTTCTGCCTCAACAGCAGGTTTTGTAACTTCAACCTTAGCTTCCACTGCAGCTTCAGTTTTTGCAGGAGCTTTTTTAGCTACTGGCTTTTGTGCTGGCTTTGCTTTGACAGCAGTTTTTTTAACTGGTTTTTCCGCTGCAGCTTTAGCTTGCCTTGCTTTAACTTCTTTAGATTCAGCAACTTCTAGAATTTGCTCAGAAGAATCAATTTTACTAACATCAACACCAGCAATTGCCATGTTTTCTTTCATTCCTTCTAAAATTGCGTCAGAAATTAAGCGACAATAAAGTTTAATTGCTTTAACTGAGTCATCATTTCCTGGAATTGGGTAGGTTATTCCATCAGGATCAACATTAGTATCTAAGATTGCCATGATTGGAACGCCAAGCTTTTTAGCTTCAGCAATTGCAAGATGTTCGCGACGAATATCAATTACAAAAACTAGATCTGGAGAACCGCCCATATTTCTAATTCCACCAAGAGCATTGTCTAATTTAATTCTTTGGCGATCTAGAACTAATCTTTCTTTTTTATTCAAGTTGCTATTTTCATCAGCAAGTTGATCTTCAGCCTTTTTCAAGGTTTTGATTGAACCAGAGATAGTTTTCCAGTTAGTTAACATTCCACCTAACCAGCGGTTGTTAACGTAATATTGGCCAGATCTTTTTGCAGATTCTTTTACTGCTTCGTAAGCTTGTTTTTTAGTGGCAACGAATAAAATTCTGCCGTTGTTTTTAGCAACTTCTTTAACGGTTTTTAATGCGTTGTGTAAATGTTGAGCAGTTGTTTCAAGGTTTATGATGCTAAGTCTGTTTCTATTTCCGAAGATGTATTTAGACATTTTTGGATTGCGGCGCATAGTTTTGTGGCCAAAGTGAACACCAGCTTCAAGCATTTGCTTAATGGTAAATTCAGGTAGGATGTTTTTAGTTTTAGTCATGTTTTATTAATTTTATTGGTTGGATTAAGACAAGAGCAGGAAATTAGGTTAAAATCATTTAACCAAACACCAATAAACGCTTCTCATCTAAGATTTACTCTGGCGAATACCAAAGTGCGGGGCATTATAGAGCTGCAATTCTTATTTTGCAAGCCTTTAATCGCGGGTCTTAATGGGTCTATTTGTTGCATAGTAGAGTTTTTTACAACGTTAAATACTGTCAATTCTGAGTGAATCAAAGGATTCTATGAATTTTGCAGTGAATTAAATTCTACTTTTGCTTCACGAGATCTTACAATGAAGCGGTTGAAGTTAGCTAAGTAAAATTGATGTTTCATTGTCTTAAACAACATTTACTTCTTAATTAAGATCAAAATAATCAAGGATATTTACCTTAGATTTGAAAAAATTTATGTTTCCAATTGAGAATTAAAAGAAGAGTTGATTTTGTAAATTAATATTTATTAAAGTAGGGTTGTCATTTTGGTTTCTCGTAACCTAAAACATCTTTTATGAGGAAGGTGCAGGGTACTGTAGAAGTTGCGTTATAAGTATTTAATTTAATTTGTTATATCATTAAGGACAGAAATGCCCCCTTCCTTCAGACCACTAACTAACTTTTTTAGTTAGACTTTTTACCAAAAATTCTGTTTGTTCATCTTTCTGAAGAATATATCCAAATCCTCCAAAAAATAAACTATTAAATTTTTTTAAATTTTAGGATTTTGGTCAATAGGCCCCCATAAGGCCAGTTTGAACAAAATACGTGAAGAAATTTATAAAAATTTCATTCGATAATTTTTCTTTTTCTTCTTTTTTTAATTCCTCTCTTTTTTCTTTCAATTTATCAAAACTTAATAGCCTTTCTTTTGCTATCATCGCCATAATAAATTTGAGACGGAGTTTTGTAGTTTAAAGATTGATGAGGTCTTTGATAATTGTAAAATTTGATAAATTTGTTAATTCCCCTCCTCAAATCTTCCAAACTATCTGGGGGATTGAGGTAAATCTGTTCTTGTTTAACCGTTCACCAGAATCTCTCAATCCTAACATTATCAATCCACCTTCCTTTGCCGTCCATAGATATCTGGATACCTATTTTCTTAAGATCACTAATCCAATCATTTCCTGTAAATTGACTTCCTTGGTCACTATTGATGATTCGAGGAGCCTTGTAATTACCAACTCCAGCCCTTAAAACTTCAATACAATTATCCGCTTCCATATTAATGCATAATTTCCAAGATGTGATGAATCTGGAATACCAATCAATCAAAGCAATTAAATAAACAAATCCCGCTCCCGTTTTGATGTAGGTGATATCAGTTGACCAGACCTGATTTGGCTGATTAATGATTAAATCTTTCAGAAGGTAAGGATATTTGTAATCCGCCTTGTTTATGATTGTAGTTTTTCTCTTAGGATAAAGAGCTTTAATGCCAATTAACCGCATCAATCTTAAGGTTTTCTTGTGATTGAGTTTAATCCCGTCTTTGTTTTGTTCATTTAAAATTGCTGTTATTCTGCGATATCCGAAAAATTGATATTTTTGCCACAATTCATAGATTTGATTGCATAAATTAGAAACTTCTTCAATGTTTCTGGGCTTGTAGTAGATGTTTGATCTATTGATTCCCAAGAGAAGACATTGGCAACGGACAGTTAAATTACTACGATTATTATCTGAATTTGAGTTGTTCAAATTCAGATATTTTAACCTTTTGTGATAATCTAGCTGGGAAGTGCTTTTTTTAAAAAATCACGCTCCATTGTGAGTTGACCAACCTTTTTATAGAGGTTAGCAATTTCATGATCTTTTTGTTGCTGCTCTTTTTTGTTTTTAACGGAAGATTCGCTGAGTTTTGAGGCTTTGAATATTAAAGAGCTATTCGATTTAAACTGTTTGACCCAATTATTAAGAGTTGCTTTGGAGATCCCAAATTTATTACATATT
>JBLHVR010000051.1:0-11351 GCA_047628655.1 Lentimonas sp. | reverse complement strand
ATTTCATAGGTGATTAATTTTCAATTACTTCGAAAGAATGGCTTTCAATTACTTGGTTGACCAAAAGCTTGTCACAGATTTCATCAATGATTTTTTCAACTTTTTTCATATCAGTTTCATCAATATTCAGTTCTACCGACTTCCCCTGCCTAACGCCAGATATTTGGTTAAATCCTAAATTGTTGTGAAGTGAGTTTTCAATTGCTTTGCCTTGAGTGTCTAAAACTCCTTTTTTAAGAGCGATATTTATTCTGATTTTCATAAAATATGTTTTTAGTAATCTATTAGTTCCTGGGAAATATGGCGATCATATTCGAGGTAAATTTTATTGGCAATTCTTAAATCAACCGATTCAAGACCAATTAACGAGCCGGGAGAATTGTAAATTTTAACTAGATCCTTCCAGGCTGAATTAATAGAAATTTTACTTTTGTGGCTGGGTAATTTAATTAATAGGCCATTTTTAAATCTAATGTCCCACCTTCTACCTCCTACCCAAGTTGCTGAATAGATATCGTCACTAATTTCAGGGTCAATTGCAAAAACATCAAACAAAGGTTGAATATTTTTGTAAGCATCATTTCCAGTCAAAATAATCAATTCTTCAGGAGGTTTGAAATTAGGTATGAAAACCACCTCCCCACCTTTAGTAACAACATATTCTTTATCATCTTTCCAAATGGCGAAGGGCTTATATTCTCCAACTTCAATATTTAAACTTCCTTGTAAATTAACATTAATGAGAACTGTTTTTATCCAAGGTAATTTTTCAATTTCATTTTTAAGAGAGTTTAAAGTTTGTTGATTGTGAATATTTTTATCTTTAATTACATATTCTCTAGCAATTGAAACAATTCCTTCATAATCAGTAAATTCGTTGCCAGATACTTTGATTTTACTGTAATCATTACCGTAATTTATTACTCGATAGGCATATTTTGACAGGGAGTTTTTTGCTTTTTCTATGTGATCTTTTTTAAAAAAAATAAAATAAATAGCCACAATCAACAAAAATACTGCAGCAATACAAAAGGCATATTTGAAATATGGAAAAATTCTATTTTGGAAAAACAATAAAATAAAACGCACCGAGGGCCGGCTGATAATGAAAGATTTTATATTCTTCAGATTCCACATTTGGCGCTTTTAACTAAATATTCAACAATTTCATTGAAGGAAATTCCTTGATGTTTGGCAATTTTTGGAACTAGAGATGTTGGTGTAAAACCTGGATGAGTATTGATTTCCAACAAATAAATTTGGTTGTCCTTTCCTAATATGAAGTCTGTTCGAGTCACTCCGCTGCAACCAATTACTTTATGGCACCTTAAAGACAAATCTAAGAGTTCTTTATATTTATCGGTAGGAATTTCTGCCGGCATAATATAGTCAGTCATTCCGGGGGTATATTTACATTCGTAATCATAGAATAGGTGTTTTGGTCTAAGCTCAATTGCGCCAAGAGCTTTGTCATCCATTATTGCAACATTTAGCTCTGTTCCGGCTATGTATTTTTCAATAATCATTTGATCACCATGTTTCCATTCAAAGCTGCTTAGGTCAAAATCCATATCTTCTAAAATAACTTCAACGCCAACCGAGGAGCCCTCATTTAAAGGTTTAATTACAAAGGGCTTACCTATTTCATCAAAAATAATTCTTTTATTATTGATATCATCATTTTTTTGAATAATTGCAAAATCTGGTGATTTAACATCAACAGAGTTGCAAATCTCCCTGGTTAAAACTTTGTTCATTGAAATAGAAGAGGCAGAAACACCTGAATTAGTGTAGGGAATATCAAGTATATCTAGCAGGCCTTGTACGCGACCATCTTCACCATAATGACCGTGAAGGGCATTAAAAATTATGTCAGGTTTGATTTGGTTTATTTTGGTAACGATATTACGGTCAAAATCAACTTTAGTTGCTTTAAATCCAAGTTCTAGGAGAGATTCGTAAACAGCGTTGCCACTGCTCAGAGAAACTTCTTTTTCAGAATTCCAACCCCCCATCAAAACTGCAATATGTTTTTTTTTCATTCTTACTTTATTTGATTTTTTCTGGAGAGTCATTTTCTGGAGAGCCATTTTCTGGAGAGCCATTTTCTGAGGAATCATTTAAATCAGGTTCTTTTTTAGTTTCTGCTTTGGGATTTGAGTCGTTAGTCAATAATTTGACGTTTTCTTGGGAAATTTTAATGTCATCAATAACATATTGACAAAGTTCGTCAAAGGGAACTTTTTGGGTATCGGCCAGTTCTTTTAATTTTTCTAAGGAATCCATTAATTCCTCAGGAACTTTACCACCTCTTTCTTTCGCCAGCCACTTACTTTGGAATCCAATTGGATGAGAATCTTTGGATGCATGACCAATATAAAAAGTCACGGGATGTTTTTGACCGTTAAAATCGCAAACATAATTGAATTTTTTAACCACGATGAATAATTGTTAATTATTAATACTTAGACACTGTTAGTTAATTAATTGAATTGCAGCAATTAACAAAGACTTGCTTTGGTAATTTCATCTTCCAAATTAATTTCAACTTTCTCCTCTTCTTTATTGGTTAAAAGCTCAACAAAATTGTAAAGATTTTTTGAATAGAGTTTTGAAGCGTCACTTGCAATTCTACTAGGGAAGTTATTGTGACCAATAATTGTTACACCAAACTTTACTACTACTTTTCCAGGCTCTGTTAATTCGCAATTTCCACCATTAACAGCTGCGATATCAACAATTACTGAACCAGTTTTCATATTTTTTACCATTTCTTCAGTGATTAACTTTGGAGCTGGTCTTCCTGGAATTAAAGCCGTTGCAATGACTAAATCTTGCTTAATGATGTTGTCAAAAATTACCTGAGTTTGTCTATTTTTATATTCTTCAGACATTTCTTTAGCGTAACCTTCTTTTGTTTGGCCATCTTCCTGAGCTTCTACTTCGATGAATTTTCCACCTAATGACTGAACTTGCTCTTTAGCTGCTGCCCGAACATCAAATGCACTAACAACTCCACCCAATCTTTTAGCAGTTGCAATTGCTTGTAATCCAGCAACTCCAGCACCTAAAATCAAAATTTTAGCAGGAGTCACAGTTCCAGCCGCAGTCATCATCATTGGAACTGCGCTTGTCAATTGTGAAACACCATCAATTACAGATCTGTAGCCAACCAAGTTACTTTGTGAAGATAAAGTATCCATTGATTGCGCCCTAGTGATTCTAGGAAAAAGTTCAGTTGCAAAAGCTTTAATTCCAGAGTTTTTGTAAAATTCGACAGCACTTTTATTTTGGTTCGGGTTTAAAAGACCAACTAAAACCACATCTTTTTTATGTTTTTCGAAATCCTTAAACTCTTCTTGGGTTGGGGCCTGAACTTTTAAAATAATGTCAATATCGGCAATTACATCGGATATTTTTTCAACAATACTCGCTCCAGCTTCTTGAAATACTTCGTTACTAATTCCAGAATTTTCTCCAGCTTTAGATTCAATCAAAATTTCATAACCCATCTTGCCATATTTTGAAATAAGATCAGGAGTAACTGCAACTCTATTTTCTCCTTGGATGCTTTCTTTTAAAACTAAAATTTTCATTAATTTGAACTAATTTATTGTTAGTAATTATGCGCAAAGCGCATGGGGTTCTCCCCTAAAGTGGGGCGGCAATCATTTGCCGTAAAAAATAATGGTGCGGTCGAGAAGATTTGAACTTCCACTTCCTTTTACAAAAACAGCGACCTCAACGCTGCGCGTCTACCATTCCGCCACGACCGCAAAAAAAATTAAAATAAAATCCTAGCTCTGCTTAATGCTACAACAAAATTAGACAGATCAGGATTGAGGTTTTCTTTTAAATTACCAACAAAATCATCATATCTTTTGACCATAAATTCATTATTATCTACCCAGTAATTCATTGATGGAGAGACGGGGCAGATATCTTTGTTTTTACAGCTAAATTCAACAATCTCTTTGGCAATTTTCATTTGGTAATCATAAAGATCTTCTGAGATTGATTTAAGGGCAAGCTTTTGCCAGTAATTATCAACCGCAATAGTAGAAACTTTACCTCTAAGCCACTTAAGACTGAACCGAGTTCCAACTTCAAAGTAAATTTTAGCAATTTCTCTAATGTTAAAATTAGATTTATTGGCAATTTCAGCAATGTCAAATGCAGAAGCTAGAGGATCTAAAGCAGCTACCATTTTTGCTAACTTCATAGGAACTTTACCTTCGTGGTAGCGTTTAATTTTATTATTGTAAGATTCTCTTGAGGCTTTTGCCAGAATGTCGTCTAGAATATCAAAAAGTTGAGTGGCAATAGCATTGTATTTAACAATGGCTGTTTCTATGTCAATTTTGTGTTGATGGCGAAGTAGCCATACAACACATCTTTCCATAAGCTTGTGAATGGTGGCAAACATTCTAGATCTAATTTTGATGTCAACTTTACCGCTTAATTCATCAATTTGACGCCAAAGATCATTTAAATTAAAGGAGTCTCTAACAATTACATAATTGCGGACAATGTAAGCTGATGAGAATCCGGTTTCTCCAGCAATTTTATCAACAAAAGTTATGCCAGCTTTGTCAATAACTGAATTAGTTAATAATGTGGCAATAATTTCAGATTTTAATTGGTGATTTTTGATTTCTTCAGGGAATTTCTTTTGCAACAGAGTTGGAAAATATCCGGATAATTCTCTGTTGAAATAGGTATCTTTAACCAATTCAGAATCTAGTATTTTTGGGTATAAATCCATTTTACTGTAAGAGAGAATAACGCAGAGCTCTGGTCTTGTCATTCCAACTTTGTCAGCTTGTCTTTTTAAAATTTCTTTATCAGCTGGTAAAAATTCAACGCTGCGATTTAATAATCCAGAATGTTCTAAATTATTTAAAAATTGCATTTTAGCACCAAGACCAAGATATCCTTCTGATTGAGTTATTGAAATTGCACTAGTTTGACTTTCATTGTCTTTTAAAACCAGTGCTGAAACCTCATCACTCATTTTCTCTAAAATTACATTTCTTTCTTTTAAAGAAACCTTTTCAGATTTCATAGCAGCACTTAGGGCTATTTTAATGTTTACTTCGCGATCTGAACAAGCAACACCTGCTGAATTATCCATTGCGTCGGTATTAATTCTAACGCCATTCAAAGATGCTTCAATTCGTCCTTTTTGAGTTAAGCCTAGATTACCACCCTCGCCCACAACCTTACATCTAAGATCATTACCATTAACTCTTAAAACATCGTTGATTCTGTCACCAGCGTCAACATTGCCTTCTGTGGAGCATTTAACATAAGTTCCAATTCCACCATTCCATAGTAAGTCGACTGGAGATTTTAATATTGCTGAAATTAACTGGTTTGGAGTTAATTTATCTTCTTCAATTCCCAAAGCCATTCTAGCTTCAATGGATAATTTTATGGATTTAGCATTTCTGGAAAAAATTCCACCGCCTTTGGAAATTTTAGTTAAATCATAATTTTCCCAAGATGATCTTGGTAAATTAAATATTCTTTTTCTTTCTTTAAAAGAGTTGGCAACACTTGGATTAGGATCAATAAAAATGTGCATGTGGTTGAACGCTGCAAGCAATTTAATGTGCTTAGAAAGTAGCATTCCATTGCCAAAAACATCGCCAGATAAATCACCAACTCCTACGCAAGTGAAGTTTTGGGTTTGAGTATCAACCCCCATTTCAGCAAAATGTCTTTGTACAGCAACCCAAGCTCCTTTGGCAGTAATGCCCATTTTTTTATGATCATAACCATCTGAACCTCCAGAAGCGAAGGCATCACCTAGCCAAAAACCATATTCTGCAGAAACTTCGTTAGCAATGTCGGAAAAAGTTGCGGTTCCTTTATCGGCTGCAACCACTAGATATGGATCTTCCTCGTCATATCTTACAACATTTTCTGGGTAAACTATTTTACCATCAATCACGTTGTCGGTTAAATCTAACAAACCGCGAAGGAAGTTTTTGTAAGATTTGATTCCAATCGCCAAAACTTCGTCTCGGTTTAAGCCTTCAATATTTTTCTTAACAACAAAACCTCCCTTAGAACCAACTGGAACAATAACGGCATTTTTTGTCATTTGAGCTTTTGCCAAGCCCAAAACTTCAACTCTGAAATCATTGTGACGATCAGACCATCTAAGTCCTCCTCTAGCAACTTTACCACCTCTTAAGTGAATTCCTTCAACTCCAACACCGTAAACAAAAATTTCGGCGTGCATTACAGGCAAAGGGATATCAATAATTTTCGATGGGTCAAATTTAAAGGATAAATATTCCTTGAAATCTCCATCAATAGTTTTCTGGTAAAAATTGGTTCTTAGAGTTGAATTTACAATATTGGTAATTCTTCTAATGATCGTATCTTCAGCAACATCAGTAACATTGGACAATCCTCTTTTTAACCTTTCTAGAATGTTCTCAGTTTCTTTCTTTCTATTTCCCTTAAAATTAGGGTTAAATTTTGTTTCGAATAATTCGATTAATAGCTTAGTTAGATTGTGGTGCCTAACCAAAACATCTGATAAATGATGTTGGCTGTATCTAAGACCAATTTGGTAAAGATATCTACTGTAAGCTCTCAGAAGATAGACTTCTCGGAAATTTAGTCCTGATGATAAAACTAGGCGATTTAAATGTCCAATTACCGTTTCTTCTGTGCATATTTTATCAGCAGTTTCAATAAAATTTTTCTTAATTTTATCAGTTAATTTATCGCCTTTGCGACCAAAATTAATATTAAAATAATGAACCCACACTTCTTTTTTATCTGGCAAATAAACAGGATATGTGTGTTCTAAAACTACATTAAATCCAAAACTGTCTAAGGCTGGCATAATTTGAGACAAAGGAAGTTTTCTGTACGGGCTGTAAACTTTCAGTTCAATTATTTCATCTTTAGCATTTCGGCTTTTGTAAATATCGCTAATGACTTTTCCGCTTTCTAAGCTTTTGTTAATGTGCCTGATGTCAAAAAATGCCTGCCTTGCGCTAAAGTAGTTTTTGTAACTAACTGAAAAAGCGTTTTTGTACAAATTCAGAATTCCTCTTTCTTCTTTTTCATCAAACCCCTTAATAATTTCATCTTCAAAATCATCACTCCAAAGTCGACAAATTTGTATTAATTCTTTTTCTAGGTGATCAAAGTTAATTTTTGGAATCTTTCCATCAGTTCTAACTACTAAATGAATTCTGGTTAAATTAGAATCAGCAATTTTAACAAAAACATCCGAAACAGTTCCTTTGTAAGCTCTAGCAATCAAATTTTGAATTTTCTCTCTTAAAGAAGTGCTAAAATTATCTCTTGGAACAAATATTAAACAACTAACAAAGCGTTCAAATTTATCCTTTCTAACAAACATTCTAACCAAAGATCGGCCTGACATTGAAACAATTCCAACCGCAATTCTAAGTAAATCTTTTCTGGTAATTTGGAATAATTCTTCTCTTGGATAAGATTCTAAAGCAGAAAGTAGGTCTTTGTGTTTAGATCCGTTTTCATTGAATTTTGAATCAATAATTACTTGTTGAATTTTTTTGCGAACAATGGGAATGTTTTTCGGATTCTGGTAATAAACCGAAGAAGTGAAAAGTCCTAATATGCGATATTCCCCAATCACTAGTCCATTTTCATCGAATTTTTGAATTCGAATTCTTTCAGCATTAGCGCTACGATGAATTTGGCATTTGTAGCGAGATTTTAATATCTCAACTAAGTAAGGATTTTTAACCACATCTTCAATTTCACGAGATGAAACATTAACGATGGTTGGTTTGGTAATTTCGAAATTAGATTGGTAAATTCCCAGGCGACTACCGCTAACCTCTTTGTAGGAATATTTTCCAGATTTATTCTCAATTGCAAATTCGATAACCCCTAAGAAAATAAATTTATTAGAAGCCATCCAATCAATAAAATCTCTGGTTTCAGCCAAATCTATGTTTTTATTAGGAAGTTTAATTTTTCCATTTTCCAAATTAGACTTAGATTCCGAGATTAGGCCCATCATTTTTGGCCAATCAGAATTAACAAATTTAACAGTTTTGAGGGTTTCATTTAAATTTTTTTCTAGAACTTCAATTTCGTCATCAAAAATTTTAATCAGATGTAATTGCACAACAGACTCATCGGAAAAACTTTCTTTTGAAAGGGTCTTTTTTTCATCAAAAGAGGTTAAAATTCCCTTGGAATTTCTTTCGGTGGTAAAAATTGGATGGATGATGTTTTTAATATCAATACCTAGGTTGTCGCACTGCATCACAATAGTGTCGACCAAAAATGACATGTCATCATTAATTGCTTCTAAAATTGTGTAAGGAGATTCGAAGCCATGTTTTTGCTTCGTTGGATTGTAAATTCTTAGTTTAAAATTGTTGGATGGCTTTTTAGAGAAGAAATCGAAGCTTGAAGCAGCAAGATTTAGAAGCTCTTTTTCTTGATATTCAGCAAAATCTCTTCCAACAGATTCAGCGAAGAACAATTTAAGATATTGTGAGAATGTTTTGTTTTTAGGATTCTTCTCGTCTTTAAGAGCGGCAATACTAAGGTTCGCCGCCAATGATTGCATTTCTTCCATGATGTCTTAAAAAATTATTAATTTTGAATGAGGATTCCAACCATTTGTCGGCCTTCCATTCTTGGATTAGATTCAAATTTTGCAAATTCTTCAACATCTTTAGTAACGTCAACCATCATTTTTGCAGCCAGGTCTAAATGGGCCATTTCTCTTCCTTTAAGCCTAATTGAAACTTTAACTTTGTCACCTTTGTCGATGAATCTAAGCATATTTCTAACTTTAACATCGTAATCTCCTTTGCCAATATTAACTGACAGCTTAACTTCTTTAGTTTCTACAATCTTCTGCTTTTTCTTGGCACCAGCAGCTTTCTTTTGTATTTCATATTTCATCTTACCGAAATTGGTAATTTTACAAACAGGAGGTGATGCATTAGGAGAAACTTCAACTAAGTCTAAACCAGCTTCAACTGCCATATTCAGAGCATCCTCAAGAGTTTTAACGCCCAACATTTCAGCTGCATCATTGATTAGTCTCACTTCTTTTGAAATGATTTGACGGTTAATTTTGAAATTTTTACCAGAACTTTTGGCGCCTTTGTAGAAGTTTTGTTTCACTAGATTATTTTTTGTTTAATAAATTATTTTAGATGGAGTGGGGATGTTTTAAGGTGGCGGATAATAGATGTCTAATCTTAATTTTCAAAGAATTAATTCATGCGTCTCAGCCCACCCTTAAAGGAGGTTTCATAAATGATGTTGATTCACACAGGTTAAAAACGGGCAATATTACAAAAATTTCCCTATGGGCATTTTTGTAATATTTATTGAAGCCTTTATTTTAGGGGCTGTAAATAATATTAAGGGATTTAAATGGGAAAAAATCGCAATATTCAATGGTTAATTTTAGATTGTTGCAAGAAAGGTTTTTTTATTCAAAATAGCCCGCTTTCACAAAACTACTTTAAAATAGACCAAATAATGGATTACAAAATTCAATTAAAAAATATTTCCAAAAGCACTAACATTAAAGGAGCTCCGCAAGATTCCATCGGATTTTTACTAAGTAAGTTAATTGAAAATTCCAGTAAACAGCATTTTTTACACATTGCTAAAGATGACAAAGAAGCTCTTGAAATTGAAAGACAGATCGATTTTTTTTCTGGCGCCAATAATGAATTTAACATTCAGCCTTTTCCAGCTTGGGATTGTCTGCCTTTTGACCGCGTTTCTCCAAAACAGACAATTATTGCTTCCAGAGTTAATTGCTTACATAAATTAAGCCAGAACTCCGACAAAAAAACTCTGGTAATTAGTACCATTAATGCGGTTTTGCAAAAAACCATTCCAGCGTCTTTAGTTAAAAATTTAGGGTTTCAAATTGAAGTTGGAGAAGAGATTTCCACTCAAATTTTAAGTGAAATGCTAGTTGAAAATGGCTTCACTCGTACAGATATTGCCCGAGATGTTAGTGAATTCGCTATTAGAGGTAATATTGTTGACATTATTTGTCCGCACAATAATTTTTGGCAAGAAGAAGGAGATTTAATCGGCTATCGCCTTGATCTGTTTGGATTAGAAGTCGAATCAATTAAAGTTTTTGACCCGTTAACTCAAATCACTTCCAATAAAATTAACAAAATTAACCTTCTGCCAATGGCCGAAGTTAATTTAAACGAAAGTACCATTAATAATTTCCGCAACAATTACCGTAATTTATTTGGAGTTCCACAAGAAGATTTAATGTATAACGCTATTTGCGAAGGTAGAGGATATGACGGGATGGAGCATTTTATGCCATTGTTTTTTAATCAAGAATTAGGCAGTTTCTTTGATTATTTAAAAGATCCACAAATTTCATTTTATAATCAAATTCTAAATGAAAAAAATGAGCGTCTAAAAATAATTCCCGAATATTACCAGGCAAGAGTTGATGGAGTTAAGGAAAGTAGAATTTCAGGATCAATTTACAATCCAATTCCACCAGAAAAGCTTTATTTGAATGATGAAGAGTTTTTAAGTATAATTAATTCAAGCTTAGCAATTAATTTAAGTTGTCATCCTGGTCTTGGTGACGGGTCTAAGAATGAAAATAATGAGCGAATTCTGGATTTAAAAATCAAGCCAATTCCAGATTTTTCAGCAATTTCTCGCGCCAATAAAACCAGTGTTTTTGAACTTTTAAAGGAATTTCTCACTGCCGAATTCCAAGAACAAAAAATTATTCTTTCCTGCTTCTCCTTAAGTTCAATTCAGAGAATAAAGACCATTCTTTCTCAACACGAAATTAAAACTCAAGTAATTGAGAGTTTTAAAGACACTAAAAAACTCAGCAAAAGTGAAATTGGAGTAACAATTTTGCCAATTTCAAGCGGTTTTAATTGCCCAGATTTAATAGTTATTGGCGAATCTTCCCTTCTTGGTGAAAAAATTTCCCGCAGTCAAATTAAAAGCCAAAGTCGAATTTCTGCTGAAAATATTTTAGCCCAAGGTTTGGGTTTTGATGCTGGGGAATTAATAGTTCACCGTTTTCATGGTATTGGAAAATTTGACGGTTTGAAAAACATTGAAGCTGGTGGAATTAAAAACGATTTCCTAAAAATACTATATTTTGAATCTGATGTGCTTTTTGTTCCAGTTGAAGATATCAACTTAATTAGCCGTTACGGATCTGAAAGCTCATTAGTTAATTTGGATAAATTAGGGGGAAATAATTGGAAAATTCGCCGCGACAAAGTTCGTAAAAGAATCAAGGTTGCCGCTGAAGAATTAATTAAAGTTGCTGCCGCACGCCACATTAAAAAAGC
>JBLHVR010000050.1:0-11513 GCA_047628655.1 Lentimonas sp. | reverse complement strand
GTTCGATGGTTTGGCGTGGATATTGACGAATTTATTTTTAGTTTTAACTAATAATGTTCTGGTTTTAGTTAATAGATTTTGATTAATCCAACCAGTTCCTCCTTCAAAATCTTCAATTTCACTCCAATTATCATATTCACTTGTCACTCTAACTGGTAAACCGCGAAGTTGAAAAGCGAATTTGATTGGGTATTGAACACCAGGACCCGCTCTAACATTTACTTTATCAGCCCTTAATGATGCAAAATAATCTTTTTTAACAGGCTTGTTGTAGGATTGTGAAGCGGTTGTGGAAAATAAAAATATGAAGATGAAAGATAAAAGAGGCTTCATTATTTCTCTCTTTTTTTGTGATAATCTTTGCCACCATTTTTGATGGTTTCTTGTTTTATTCTACTTAAGGCTAAATCATTTTCTGAAACGTCAGATATAATAACGCTTCCAGCACCAATTACTGCGCCGTTTCCAATTTCAACCGGAGCGACTAAGGCACTGTTAGAGCCAACAAAAACATTATCGCCGATTTTGGTTTTAAATTTTTTATGGCCATCGTAATTACAGGTAATTGTTCCTGCTCCAATGTTGCTTTTTTCACCAATTTCACTATCTCCAACATAGCTTAAATGGTTAATTTTGGCGTCTTTTTTGATTAATGATTTTTTAACCTCAACAAAATTACCAATTCGAACATTTTCCTCTAAAACAGTTTCTGGGCGAATTCTGGCGAATGGGCCAATTATGCAACCAGAAGCAATTTTGGCATTTTCAATGTGGGAAAAAGATTTAATTTCAACATTTGCTCCAATTTCAACTCCGGTTCCAAAGAAAACATCAGGATGAACAATAACATCTTGATCAATTTTAGTGTCGTATGAGCAATAAACTGCTTTTGGGTTAAGCATTGTCACGCCACCTTCCATTAATTTGCGGCGAATTTGTTTTTGTTTAATGTTTTCGGCTTCCGCTAAATCTATTTTGGAATTAACTCCCATCACTTCTTTTTCTTTGGTTTCAATGAAACCACAAGACTCTTCTTGTTCCTTGGCAATTTTAACGATGTCGGTTAAATAATATTCACCGCTGGCATTTTCATTACTAATTTTTGATAGAAAATCTGTAATTTTAGAGCCGTTAATTGCTAAAACTCCTGAATTGCAAAGAGGAATTTTCTTTTCATATTCGGAAGCATCTTTGAATTCAACGATGCTGTCTAGTTGGTTTGAACGAACGATTAGCCTGCCATATTTGTTTTTTGTGTGGCAATTGAACCCTAAAACACAAACTGCATTTTTAGAATCAATCATTTTTTGTAGGGTTTTAGCACGAATTAGAGGTGTGTCGGCGTAGAGAACTAAGACTAGATCGGCAATATTCTTTAAGGAATTAACTCCCGATTTTACAGCATCTGCTGTTCCTAATTGATTTTCTTGGATTGCAAAAGATAGGTTGGTTTCTGGGTGGGAATCTGAAATTTGCTGGGTAATTTTTTCCATCTCCTTAGAGATTACTACACAAATATTTTCGGGATTTAATTTTTTGGCGGTGTCGATAACCAAGTTCAGCATTTCTCTTCCAGCAAGTTTATGTAAAACTTTTGGTAAGGAAGATTTCATTCTGGTTCCTTTGCCAGCCGCAAGAATAATTACTGAAATAGTCATATTTAATGGTTAATTGTTAATGACTAATGGTTAATAATTAACCATTAGTCATTTAGAATTGTCAATTAATTAGCAGCTTTGTTAACCAATTGGTTTTTTCCGATCCAAGGCATCATGGCGCGAAGCTTTGCTCCAGTAGCTTCAATTGGGTGGTCTTCACCTTTTTTACGAAGATCGGCGAATTTTTTGCCAGATTTCATATCAGCCATAAATTCTTTTACGAATTGGCCAGATTGAATTTCAGTTAGAATTTTTTTCATTTCAGCTTTTGTTTCTGAAGTCACGATTCTAGGTCCGCGAGTTAAGTCACCATATTCTGCTGTGTTTGAAATTGAATAGCGCATATTTGAAATTCCGCCTTCATAAAGAAGATCGACGATTAATTTCATTTCGTGAAGACATTCGAAATATGCCATTTCAGGAGCGTATCCAGCTTCAGTTAAAGTTTCGAATCCAGATTGGATTAAAGCAGTAACGCCACCACAAAGAACAGCTTGCTCACCAAAAAGGTCAGTTTCACATTCTTCTTTAAAAGTGGTTTCAATAATTCCAGATCTTCCGCCACCAACTGCTGATGCGTAAGAAAGGGCAATTTTTAGAGCGTTTCCAGATTGATCTTGGTTAACAGCAACTAAACAAGGAACTCCACCACCTTTGGTATATTCACCGCGAACTGTGTGTCCGGGGCCTTTAGGGGCGATCATGAATACGTCTAGGTCAGGTCTTGCTTCAATTAAATTGAAGTGAATGTTTAAGCCATGAGCAAAAGCAAGCGCTGCGCCTTCTTTTAAATTGTCTTTTAAATCATCTTTGTAGATGTCAGCTTGAAATTCATCAGGGGCTAAAACCATTACAACGTCTGCCCAAGCAGCAGCTTCTTTATTAGAAAGAACTTCAAAACCAGCATTTTGTGCTTTGGCAGTTGAAGTTGAGCCTTGCTTAAGAGCTATTTTAACTTCTGTAACACCGCTGTCACGAAGGTTTTGAGCATGAGCATGAGCTTGAGAACCATAACCGATGATGGCAACTTTTTTATTTTTGATAATGCTTTGATCAGCATCTTGGTCGTAATAAACTTTCATAATTATTGGAAAATTTTGTTGATAGGAAGCGCGGCATTCTACTTATTATGAGCAAGAAGTCAATAATCAATAAAGTTATATGCGGATTGGTTTAAAATGTTTCAAATTATGAAATTAATGCTCGACAAGATGTGTTTTTTATGCAAAGATTTTTTATTCTAATAAGGCATGATTTTTAAGTAATTTATTAAATTTAAATTGAAGAACTAATATGAAATCAAGAAATAATAACGCAGAAGGAGCACTTCCAGAAGTTCAAGCTCTAAAATCAGACTTTTCTAATGTGAAATATGTACTCTCTCAAGTGGAGAAAGGTTATTTTCCTAACGAGGTCATTGAATTTAAAGAGATTCAGACTTTGACGAAATTGCAACTTAGGGAGGCAGTTAGCCACGAAGGTAAGCAAATGAGGAAGGGTGATGTACTTCAAATTATGCGTTATTTAGATTTGTCGTTTGCAGCAGTTCATAATGAAACACAAAAGAAGCTTTCAGAAGGGGGTATTTTTGTTGTACCGACTAGTCAGTCAAAGAAAGATATTGGAGCTAAAGCAGCTGAAGCAGTAGCTAACAACTCTAATAAGATAATTGTTAAATCTCTCACATCTTATCTTACTAGGTATTTAGATAATGAAACTAAAGATGAATTTGATAAATCAAAAATTATTTACACCGAAGATCAAAAAAAATATTTTAACCTGATGTTTGAACCTATGATTAAATACTCGAAAAATCGACTTGATTCTGGCAATGAGGAGTTTCTTATAAAAGCAGAGGTTTTTAATTTGCTTCGTCAAAATCTAAAAAATCTAAATGGTCATCTAGCAGAAATAAAAGACATTCTATTTATAAATTTAAGCTATGAAGGTAAGGCAAAAAATATAAATGACTTAACAAAATTAGTTGTAAAAAAGGTAGAAGATTCTCTTTTAGATAAGTTGCCAGATGGAACTTTAAGTGAAGAGGATAAAAAATTACTAGGCTACATATCTGATTTAGATGACAATCATCCAAGTAAAAAGAATCCTCTTGTTAAAATTGGGTCAATAATTAATGACCCTGAAAAGAAAGAGGAGTTAGAAAGCTTTAAAATAGTATTGGGGAAAAAATCAATCTTGATTGAAGCAGGAAAAAAAGCTTTAGATGATAATGATAGTATTCCTAATGAAAATAAGACTAAAGCTAAATTAGCATTGAAAAATATGTTGACTCATGTGGCTTGGGAAGAATTTAAATCAGATCATGGGTCCTTAACAACTGACAGAAAAACAGAGATTAAGCAAGTTGCTATTTTAGAATATTTTGCATCTACTATCGACCCAACTACACAGGGTAGATTATTAAATAATGTTAAAGGTCTTTTGGGTCAAGCGCAAAAAAGAGAATCTGCAGAATCTGGGGTGGATAATAATACTCCAATTAAACTAGGTGCTTTAAAAATGAATGTTTTAAAAGGGCCAATATTTTCAGCTTTAGAAGGCGTGTTAAAACAAGCAATGAAGGGAAGTGATATTTCACAAGAAGCGGCACAAAATGATCCTAAAGAAACAATTTTGGCAGTCGATAACCCATTATATGTGAAGAAAAATCCAGCATCAGCTCTAAGAAAAATGGGAGGTAGTTTTACTAGCTTTGTTGAGCGGGTGGGTAGAAAGCCCTCCAATACAAGTTTCGCTGTCAAAGTAGGGGAAGGACGATTAAATGTAGTAAAAGGTGGATCTGGGCCAAGTCTCGGATAAATATTATTTAAACAACAAGCCATTAAACAATGCCAATAACGGAAAGTGACATTCTTAAAATAGAGGAAAATGGAGAAATTCGCTATGAGATTAACCCAGAAGTAATTGACGAAGCTTTAGAAAATTCATCTTTTATTGATTTAAGTAATGCCCATTGGTTGCCAGAATCTATGGCGGAATATTTGGTTTTATTGCAAAATGAAGATTTTCAAGGTTTGGAATTAAATATCTATTGGCCACCTCATTTTGGTCGCAATGCTGAAATTACAGCTGCTAAAACTCAGCTAAATAACATTCTTGCCGGCCAAAGAGAAATTAGTGGAAATTATCAATTAGGTTCAAATTTAGTTAAAATGCTGGGCCGATATTTAGATGGTTACACTAAATCATTTGATGATGAATTAACTAAGTCTGTTGTTAAACAAGTGGAATCTTTGTTGCTTAGCGTTCTTGAGAAAAATACAGAATCAATAGAATATTTTGACGGAATTGCCTCGCAATATCTTGAAGAATGCAACAATCGTCCAGCTTTTGGTTTTATTGAAATGGTGGTTTATGCTACAATTTTACAAGAACCATTAATGGGTGAGAAAGTGAATTTGGCAAAAAAAATATTAATTCTCGATGATGTTGTGAGATTTGTAAAAAAAGACAGTTTTTCTCCAGAAAGTGAAATTGAAAAAGGGATTGTTCTTTTAAAGAGGTTGGGAGAAATTTCTCAAATAAATGGTGAAAATTGCCAACCATTTTTTAGTGGTTTTAAATTGAGAGAAGTTGCATTTGAAGGAATTCCAGCAAAAATTGAAGAAGGTTTCAAGTTGAATGATGAAGAAACTGTGGAATTTTATCAGAATTATTATATGCCAACAATTAAGCAATCTGCTTCAAAAACAACATCCCTAATATGTGAAATTTCTCATATTAGGGATATTTTTGCAGCTTTTTCTTTACCGAGGGATGAACTTCAAAATGGAAAGGCGGAAATTGAAGGGGAATTCAATGATAAATTTGAGATTGTTAGAAAATTAATTCTTGGAGAATCTTGTGAAGAAATGGAAAAAAAAGTAATTGAATATTTGCTGCCTAAAACAGAGGCTGGAAAATCTCAGTTACGAAATGAGCCATTAGATTTTTGGAGTGAAAAATTTAAAGATTTGAGCGTAAAAAAAGAAGAGAAAACAAGTCAAATGATTCAAGGTAAAATTGAAAATCAAATCCCTAAATCAGCTTGCGAAACTTTAACTAATGTTGCAAAGCAAGTTTGTGGAAAAAGTTCAAATCAAGCTTCATTAGGTTAAATTTTCACTTCCTTAAAACTTCCAAAATATTAACTCTCCACTAATAGTGGAGAGTTAATATTCTCTATTTCTTCAACAAAAACTCAATTCCAGAAAATGTGGCCAAAGCCGCCACAGCCTTTTTAAAAACACCTTCGCTGAGTTTTTTGTGAGCCAAATGACCCAAGTGAATTGAAATTGCTAAGGGTGCGGGAATCCACCATAAATCTAAAAATACGCTCACATCAACTTCTGTATGTACATAAATTTGGGTAATTCTAATTACATTGTATGACACAAAAAAAGTGGCCAAAGTGGTACGCATTTGAGATTTGTTTTTAAAGCTGTCTTTTAAAGCAACAGCGAAAAATGGCCCGCCAATTCCAAATATTCCTTGTGAAACTCCGCCAATTGTTAGGGTTAGACTAGTTAAATGTTTGGGAAGTTTGAATTTGTCGAAAAAAATTGTTTTGGCGGCTAAAAAAAGTAAAAGCCAACCAAAAATAAAAAGCACAGATTCTGAACTACTGGTGACAAAAAAGAATGATCCGGCAACATTTCCAACTAAACAAAAGGGCAGGGACCTAATAAAAACTTCCTTAGAAAATGATTTGTAATCAGATGCAATGATGAAAATGCTGGCGGTTGTGGCCACAAAAATTGCCATTAAAACCAATTCTTTAATGTCGATGAAAAAGCCTAGAATTGCGAAGACAATTAAGGTTCCAGCAAAACCAATTAGGCTTTCAACAAAGAAACCTAGACAAAAAGTTAATCCGATTAATAGTAAAATCATGGTTTTAAAATATTTTCATTTTGGTTAAGAATTTTTCCACAGCAAGGTGCAATCCTAGCTCTTTTTTTGCGAAATATGCGACTAAGATCAAGGGTGACAATTTTCCAGTGTGGAATTAGGTCTATTTTTTATTTTGTAATTCTGATGACCAGTTTTTCACCTTCCTGCGTGCAAAGAAATTGCGTATTTCCAGCTTTAATTGCTGATCTATTCTCGGAAGAAATATTAAAATATTTGCAAATAGAGTGAAAATTACCCTCAAAACTTTTTAATTTGTTCAATAGTTTAATTTTTCTCTCTTTGGGTAATTGATCAAAATGATCTAGAAAATAAAGTAAATTATTTTCAGTTTGTGCGATGGAATCAAAGATTGATTGGTAATTTTGGTAAAGTTCTGTTGGTAAATTTAGTGGTGTTTTTTTAGTCATTTTGGCTCCTAATTCAAGATTAATTAAAAGTTCCAGCTGGTGAAAACTGGTGCTAGGAGCTTGAAACACCAAAAAAACAGAATGGCTGGAGCTTATTTCACATTACCAACATTAAAAATGTTAGTAATGTTTTATTCGCTGCCACTCCTAGCCTAAAACATCCTTTTTAAAGTGATGTTGATTGGTCGTATCGTGACCGGCGCTGTTTTTTTAGAGGTTTCAAACTCTTGTCGAGAAGTTAAGTTATTTTTGGTGCAACAGTCAAGTTTTTGTTGTTTTTACCATTAGAGATTTAATTATTGTATTATTAAATCTTACTTAAAAATTTCTCCTCAAAATTACCCTCTTCAATGGCTTGCCTAATTTCTTTCATTAAGTTTTGGTAGAAGAAAATATTGTGTTCGGTCATTAAAACTGCGCCAAGAATTTCATTACAGCGCACTAAATGGTGTAAATAGGCACGGCTGTGGTCTTTGCAGGCTGTGCATCTGCAGCCTTCTTCTAGTGGTTGTAGATCATTTTTATGGACTGCATTGCGAATATTGATGGTTCCGTCTTTTACAAAAGCTTGACCATTTCTACCCGACCTTGTTGGAATAACGCAATCGAACATATCAACTCCTCTGGCAACGGCTCCAATGATGTCGTTTGGCTTTCCAACTCCCATTAAATAGCGCGGCTTGTCTTCGGGTAAAAATGGCGTGGTGTAATCTAGGGTTTGAAACATTAATTCTTGTCCTTCGCCAACTGCTAAGCCGCCAATGGCGTAGCCATCGAAACCAATTTCAATTAGTTTTTCGGCAGATTCTTTGCGTAAATCTTCAAATGTAACTCCTTGAACAATGCCAAATAATCCGTAGCCATCGCGTTTAACGAAAGCATCTTTCGAGCGTTTCCCCCAAGCAATTGAACGATCCATGGCTTTTTTGGCTTGAGCGTGAGTTGCGGGATATGAAACGCATTCATCGAAAATCATGGTGATGTCGCTGCCGAGTTTATTTTGAATTTCCATGGAATATTCTGGCGTTAACATGTGTTTTGAGCCGTCAATGTGAGATGAAAATTCTGCTCCTTCATCGGTAATTTTTCGAATTCCAGCCAAAGACATCACTTGAAAACCGCCAGAATCGGTTAAAATTGGCTTGTTCCAATTCATGAATTTGTGAAGGCCTCCCAGCTCGGAAATTAAATCTGCTCCCGGTCGAAGCATTAAATGGTAAGTATTTCCTAAAATGATGTCGGCTCCTGAATCTTTAACCGACTGATTTTTCATGGCCTTAACCGTGGCGCAAGTTCCAACCGGCATAAAGGCCGGAGTTTGAATGTTTCCGTGGGCAGTTTTAACTTCTCCACGACGAGCTTTATTTTCGGTACTTTTTAGTTTGAAAGAAAATTTTGACATTTTTTAATAAAAATTGATATTTGAGGTCTTCTTGTAATGATTATTGTTCATTTAAAACACATTTCCTAAAAATTAAAAAATAAAATGATTAACGAAAATTTTTTTAAAAGAAAAAAACCATTCTTCACCATTTTAGAAGTTTTGGAAATTACTAATTCCAAGCTGGAAGATGGTCAAAATCACGATTTAAATCAAAAAATTCACAATATTGCAACTCTTGATGACGCTGGAGAAAATGACATCTCCCTCTTCCATTCGGCCGCTTACAAGCAGAATTTTTTAAATAGTAAGGCTGGTTTTTGTTTTGTCGATGAAAAATCAACTGCCGATGCCCCAAATTCGATGATTTCAATTGTTAATGAAAATCCCTATTTTGCTTACGGAAAATTTTTGCAAGCATTTTTTAACGACACTAATGCTCAAATTCTTGCTGAAGAAGAAAAAATTTCCCTTCAAGCAACAATTTCTAAAACAGCAGAAATTGGAGAAAATGTTGTTATTAAGGCTGGAGTGGTAATTGGTGACAATGTGAAGATTGCCAAAAATAGCTTTATTGGTGCAAATTCAGTTATTTCCGACAATTGTTCTATTGGTGAAAATGTGGTGATTAATTCATTGGTTGCCATTTCTCATTGTGTTATTGGTAATAACGTCATTATTCATAATGGCGCAAAAATTGGGCAAGATGGTTTTGGATTTGCTCATCATCAAGGAAAGTTGCAGAAAATTTTACAACTTGGAATTGTTGAAATTCATGATGGGGCAGAAATTGGATCCTCCAGCTGCATTGATCGCGGCGCAATTAATAACACAGTAATTGGCAAACAAGTCAAAATAGACAACATGGTTCAAATTGGTCACAATGTTCAAATTGGAGAAGGTTCAGTTTTAGCCGGTTGTTCTGCTGTTGCTGGAAGTGCAAAAATTGGCAGATTTGTTCAAATTGGTGGAGGTTCTAATATTTCAGGTCATTTAGAAATTGGTGATGGCGCTAAAGTTGCTGGAATGAGTGGAGTTGTAAAATCAATTGCTCCTATGCATTCAGTTGGTGGTTTGCCGGCAGTTCCAATTAAAGATTGGCATCGCATGAGTATCAAAATGATGCAAATGATTAGAAGGCCGAAGAAATAAATTGTCTTGTTGCGCTGCTTAATTATTAATTATTGTTCTTTTATCCAACTTAAATTTACCCAATAATGAAAAAACTAACCGTAATCTTCCTGTCAATATTCCTTCTTACATCCTGTAATCACAATAAAGGTGAGCAAAATGTTGAAATTATTGATGATGTTCAAAATGTAATTATTAAAGGTTATGATGCGGTGGCTTATTTTGATGAAGATCAGGCTGTTAGAGGAAGTAAAGAATTTTCAACTACTCATGAAAAAGCGACTTATTTCTTTTCATCTCAAAAAAACCTCGATTCCTTTCAAGTTAATCCAGAAAAATTTGTACCACAATATGGCGGATATTGCGCTTTTGGGGTTTCGGTTCCCAATGAAAAAATTGACATCGAGCCATCTTCATTTCGCCTTGTTGAAGGTAAGCTTTATTTAAATTATTCTGACCCCACTCAAAAAATATGGTTAAAAAATCTTGAAGACAATATTGTTGCTGGTGACGAAAATTGGTTGGAATTGAAGAGTCAGTAATGCCCAGTAAATCTATTAAATATTCCATTTCTCAATATTCTAGCCTAGTTGCTGGCTTGGAAGATCAATCCTATCGTTTATTAAGCTCTGGAAGTTCTACAGTAGGTGCTCATATTAGGCACATTATTGATCGGATGAATTGCTTTGAAAGAGGTTTGAACTTGGGTCAAATTAATTACGATTTAAGGGAAAGAAATCCTGAAATTGAAACTAATCGTGATTTAGCTTTAAAAGCTTTGGAAAAGATTAATGATCTTTTTGAAAATTTTAATGAGAGTGATTTGGCAAAACAAATTTCCATTATTGAAACTTTAGATTCAAAAAGAGCGCCAAGTGTAATGAGTTCTACAATTGGCCGAGAAATTGCTGATTTAATTGCTCACAATACTCATCACTTGGCGATTATTAAAGAAATTTTGAAAGATAAAATTCCTATTGATGAAAATTTTGGCAAAGCTCCATCCACTATTATTCACGAAAAAGCAATTGACTAATTAACTTTTTTAATTTTATTAAATGTGCAGTCTAACAATTGAAAAACAGGAAAATGGTCAAGTTCTCATTACAATGAATCGTGACGAGCGCATTATTTTAAAAGAAAATCTGCCAGAAATTTTTCAATATCCCGACACTAAAATAATTACTCCAATTGACCAAGCTTCTAATGGAAGTTGGGTTGGAGTTAACGATTTTGGGGTTTGTGTTTGTTTGCTTAATCGCTACGAAACTTACAATTCTGCTAATAAAAGCCGTGGTGAAATTTTTTTAAAAACTTTGCAATTAGGAAGTTTCTCAGAAATAGGAAAATTTCTAGAAAATGATTTTCAATTTCAAAGTTATAATCCGTTTACTTTGGTGGTAATTTTTCAAGATCAAATAATTAAATTTGATTTCGACGGATCTTCAAAATCAATTAAAAAATCAACTCTAAATACTTCATTCTTCGCAACCTCTTCATCTTGGAAATGGAATGAAGTTCTACAATTTCGTCGTGAAATTTTTGAAGAATGGCAAGTAAAACCAACCTATAAATCTGGCATTCCTACTCATCATTTACCAATTCCTAATCAAGATTCACATTGGACTTCTTTTGTAGAACGAGGAAAAATTCACACTAAAAATATTTGCCAAATTAGCTTGGAAAATAAGCTAGTAAGCTTTAAATATTGGTCTTTTGACCAAATTACAAATCAACAAAATTCACTAAATTGCGCCCCCTTAAAATTGAAGATTCAATAGTAAAATTTCCTCTAACTCGTGGCCAAGAAGCTATGTGGTTTGAATATCAAATTAACCCCGACGCAACTTCTTACAACACTTTGGTGCAATTAAAATTAGAGGGAAATTTGGACGCGGAAAAATTCTGCCAAGCCGCTAGCGATGTAATTTCCTATTTCGATATGTTGCGGGCGGTTTTTAATTCACAGGATGGAAAAACTTTTTTAAGTTTTAGTGAGGAAAAATTCATTTTAGAATTTAT
>JBLHVR010000049.1:0-11652 GCA_047628655.1 Lentimonas sp. | reverse complement strand
GGTAAATCAGATTTTTGAAGAATATCTAGAAAATGCAGAAAGTAAGAAATTAGATTTCTTGGAAATTTCTCAGAAAGCAATTTTTGTAGATAAATTTATTGGCAACGAAGATGGTGCAAAAATAATCAAACTTTACAAAAGAGCTGCAAATATTGTTGCTATTGAAAGCAAAAAAGACAACAAATCATATGATGGAAAAGTTTCACTTATTGCTCTTAAAACCAAACATGACAAGGATCTTTACAAAAATGCCAAACAGACTAATAAATTGGTTAAAAAATCTCTAAAAAGTAATTCTTACAATGAATCACTAACTATTCTTTCTCAGATGAAACCTTCCATCACAGAATTTTTCGATAATGTTGAAATTAACTGCGACAAAGAAGGCTTGAGAAACAACAGATTAACCCTTTTAAGCAAGGTTAAAAATTCCTTTGATAGAGTCTTTGATTTTTCAAAGGTTGATGTTTCTAATTAATTTGATGAAAATCCATCGAATCCTATTCCCACTCAATAGTTCCAGGAGGTTTGGAAGTTACATCGTAAACCACGCGATTAACTCCACGAACTTCGCCAATAATGCGATTAGTTGCAGAAGTTAGGAATTCGTAAGAGAATTGGAAAATATCTGCAGTCATTCCGTCAACCGAGGTTACGGCTCGCATTGCTAAAACATATTCATAAGTTCTGGCATCTCCCATTACACCAACAGTTTTAACTGGAAGTAATACGCAGAAAGCTTGCCAAATTTGGTCGTAAAGGCCAAACTTCCTGATTTCGTCTAAATAAATTGCATCAGCTTCTTGTAAAATTTTTATTTTCTCTAAAGTTATTTCTCCAGGAATTCTAATAGCCAAACCGGGGCCGGGGAAAGGGTGGCGAGAAATCATTTTTTTGGAAAGCCCAAGCTCTATTCCTAATTTTCTAACTTCATCCTTAAATAAAGTACGAATTGGCTCAAGCAATTTAAGCTTCATATTTTCTGGCAAACCACCAACATTATGATGAGATTTTATGGTATGGCTTTTTCCGTTACTTGGATGAGAAGATTCAATAACATCGGGATATAAAGTTCCTTGAGCTAAAAATTCAGCATCTTTAATTTTTGCTGATTCCACATCAAAAATATCAATAAAAGTTTTACCAATTATTTTGCGCTTAGCTTCAGGGTCACTAATTCCCTCTAGTTTCTTTAAGAATAAATCAGCCGCGTCTACATAAATTAGGTTAACTTTGAAGTGGTCTTCAAAAACTTCCTTAACTTGTTTACCTTCATCTTTTCTAAGCATTCCGTGATCAACAAAAATACAGGTTAATTGCTTACCAATTGCTTTATGAATTAACGCCGCCACAACCGAAGAATCAACTCCTCCACTTAGTCCACAAACAACATTTTTATTGCCAACTTTGGTTTTTATTTCAGCAATTTGCTCTTCCATAAAATTACCCATCGTCCAATCTGGCTCTATTTTTGCAATTTCCGTGACAAAGTTTTTTAGAATTTTCCTACCATCAAGAGAATGTTCAACTTCTGGATGAAATTGCACGCCGTAAATTTTCTTTTTTTTATTAACAATTGCAGCTGAAGGAGCAGATTGTGCCGTTCCAATTACTTCAAAACCTTCAGGAATTTGACTAATTCTATCGCCATGACTCATCCAAACTTGACTTTCTTCACCAGCAATATTTTTGAACAAATCAGAGTCAGGAATGGTTTTTAACATCGATTTTCCGAATCCACGCTCTGTTGAGCTTTCTACTTTTCCACCAAGTAGATGACAAATTAATTGCTGACCATAACAAATTCCTAAAATTGGTAAGTTTAAATCAAAAATTCCTTTATCAATAGTGAGTGCGTCTTTTTCATAAACTGAATCTGGACCTCCGGAGAGAATCACTGCTTTAGGAGTTAAAGCCTTAATCTCTTCAAGTGAAATGTTAGAATTTTTAATTTCACAATAAATGTTGAGTTCACGAATGCGTCTTGCAATCAACTGAGTTACTTGGCTGCCAAAATCGATAATTAGGATCATTATTTAGTTAGATAGAATTATATGAGAAAGAATAGTTTTTATTTCTTGGGTAGAAAAATCACCTTGTAAAATTTGATTAATTTTTTCACAAAGTGGTAGGGTAACTTGATGTTTTTTGGAAAATTTAATCATTAAATCTGCGGCATTAAAACCTTCCAAAGTAGTGCCTTTGCTTAAAATTTCTTTAATCTTTTTACCAGAGCCAATTGCAAAACCAAGAGAATTATTTCTTGATTTTTTACTTGAACAAGTAAGGAATAAATCGCCTAATCCTGCGGGTGAAATAAAGTTCTCTGTGGCTTCTCCTCCCAACTTATCAATTAACAATTTAGCCTCTAAAACACCTTTTACAATTAACGCAGCTCTAAGATTTTCACCAAGCTCTAATCCGTCAATCATGCCACAGCCAATTGCAAAAATATTCTTAATTGAGCCAAAAATTTGAGTAGAGATAATATCGTTAGAAATTATGGGTAGAAAATTTTTATTTCTCAAAACATCAGCAATTTCACTTGCAGCTACTTTATTTTTACAGGCAATCGTGGTTGTAGTTGGAAGATTATCAGAAACTTCTGAGGCAAAATTAGGACCAGACAAAATGGCATAATGATTATTCGGCAATTCTTCATCCACAAAATCACTGAAAAGCTGCAAATTTTTGCCTTCAATTCCTTTGGAACAAATAGTTATTTTTACATCATTAGAGATTTTTGCCTCGTTTAAAGAGTTTAAAACCGAAGAAAATGCATTTGAAGGAACTACAACAAAAATAAATTCAACTTCCTTAACAACAGCGTTAAAATCTGTGCTGGCAAGGATGGGGAAGGGTGCTTTATTGTGCTTTTGGTTAATTTCCTTCACTTCATCTTCAAAACACGATAAAACACTAACTTTGTTACCATTACGCGCCAAAAGCTGGCAAATTGCCAAACCCCAAACTCCGGAGCCAATTACTGCAACTTTTGATTTTATAGAATTTTTCATTTTGTTAAATCGTTAATAATCTTTATTAAAGATGAGTTAATTTGATCATTTATCATTTTTCCTGTATTTTCATCAAAATTTCTACCAAAACTTGGAACTGAGAGGTTTCCAACCACTTTTCCACCAAATAATGGTGCTGATTTTACTGCCGCTTCCAAAACACTAGCGCCTCCTCTGGCTCCAGGGGAGGTTGAAAATAGTGCCATTTTCTTACCTTGAAAAACTTTTTGATTGATTCTTGAGCACCAATCAAAAATATTTTTATATGCTGCGCAATAAGAACCATTATGTTCGGCAAAAGAGATGATCAAGGCATCGCAATTATTAATTTTTTCTAAAAAATCTTGAGCTAATTGTGGTTTTCCAATTTCAAATTCTTTATCTATACTAAATAAAGGTAGTTCGTAATTATTTAAATCAAGAATTTCAACTTGATTACTAGCGCTTAAATTTGCGGCATAAGTTACAAGTTTTTTATTAATTGATTTAGAGCTGCTGCTAGCAGCAAATGCAATTATCTTCACTTATATCAGTAATATTATTTATTGAAAAATATTGTATTGGTCTTTTGAAGCGACAACAAAACCATCTTACTGTCTTGTTGTCAATAATTTAGCTTGCTGTGCAAAATAAAATTGACTCAATTAAGAAATTTACAAACCATAATAACCTACTTTAGTAAGTTAAAGAATAATTGCATAATATATATTATGTAAAATAACCTCCTTTTTTTATGAAAGAAAAAGAAGAAAGAAGATCTAGATCTGAAGTTATGATTTGGACTGTTGTGGTTGCTTTAATTTATCAATAGAAGAAACGCGACGCAAATCAGTTTTGGGAGATTTTTCAGCTTTTCGTTCCAGCAATTTCTCCGTAAACTCTTCTGCAACTTTTCTTAATGCTAGAGAATTTTTAGATAAAGCAGGATCAATCTTTCCGCCAGCAATAATTTGATTTGCACATAGAGAATCTTGAAGAATATCCTCCATGTCATCTATTAACATTTCACTTTTATCATTCTTGGTAGTTATTTTTAATAAATATTCTCCAAACCCAGATTCTTTACTGAATTGAACCTGCTCAATTAAGGCTCCTATTAAGTTATTTGATAATTTTCTTTTTTCTGAGCTTGATTCCCCATCTAAAATAAAAGCAGCTATCTTGCTAATCCTAATTTCCGCTTTATTTCCCCTCTCAACATCTTCACTCTTAAGCCTAATTGGGTCATATTTATCTTTATTTAGAATTTCTACATGTTTATCTGTAATTTCTTTATCTGGAGCGGTGTAACTTGAAACAACAATCTTCTTTTTCAAAGGAGCGTAAATTTCCACCCCCAGCGCAGCCTGAACAAAAGCCGCCACAAGATCATGCTCACTAGTAATTTTACCTGCAATCACAGCAGAAAGCATTCTAGAAACATCTTTATCGGCATCATTGCCCTTGGATGTAACCTTGCCATTTTTAATCAAATCAGATCGATTCAGTTGCAAAAGCGACAATGCAACTTTCTGAGCAATTTCATCCATTTCATTAGAAAATGGACATATCTTTGCTAATTTCTTTATTTCTTCAGTTCTAATTTTAGAGCCAATTGTTTCTAATATATCTCCCGCAGTAACAACCACTCCGCCTAATGTGGGGGATAATCTTCCAGCCAACTTAAGTAAAGATCCCACTCTACCAGTTTTACCCGATTGATTACTTCCAACCCAGTCACTGTTAATGCTCAGAGAAGCTAAATGTAAGCCACCAAGTAAGCGGATAACGCCAAGATAATATTCTTGCGCCTCTTTGTTATCTTCAGTGGCATTTTCTACTTCTGTTTGATTTTTCTTCTTTGCAATGTTTAAGGCCGCAACTTCTTTTAAACTTTTGGCGGTCTGATGTTCAAATAATTCTTTTGAATCTTGCACTAAAGCCATCACATCTTTAATTTTGGCGGGGTCAATATCTAGTTTTTCATCAGAACCAGAATTTTCCTGAAGAAAATTAAATGACTCCTCTAATTCTCCTATTTTCAAATTAAGTCTAGTCAATTCTTCTTGGCTTAAATTGGCGATTCTTGTTGACATGCCCAGATCTTGAATGTGGTTTCCTAAGGCTCCCATCATTGTTTCCACCTGATTCTCAATTATTCCCACTTTTTTTGTCATCTCTTCAAATTGATCAGAATCAATCATAGGAAGATCAGCATTGGGGACAGATTCTAGTTTTTGTTGTAGCAATACTAATTGTCGCTCGAATTGTTTTAGAGATTCTTTATTAGCTTCCCAAGAATCTTTTAGTTCTTGTCGAAGTTCAGTGTTTTCAGATTGAAGCTGGGTTTTAACTTCACTTTGTTCAGCTTCAAGAGCATCTAATTTCTCAGTTAATAATACTACAGTGTTTTGAAATGTCGCAATTTGATCTCTTTAAATAGAGCTTCTTCTTTGAGAAATTGGGGTGGATTTTTCTTCTTGCTCCCCTTTTTTTGATGAAAGTTCTTCTTCTTGATCTTCTACAGAAAAAGATACTTGCTCATCTTTTTTATCTAAAACTTTTTTAGGTATTCTTACATTACGCCTTAAATAACCCTTTATCTCACTGAGGATATCAGGACTTATGTCATGATTGCTCCCGAATTCAATAATGGTTACAGTCTTGTTGTCTTTAAGGGCATTGGCGATTGCTCGACCTCCTATATGACCGATCTTGTTTCCTCCAAGATAAAAAGTAGTTAGGGTTTCGTTGCTTTTAATTATGTTGGCGATTTCTTGAGCTCCTTGATCTCCTATCCGATTACTCGGAATAGAAAGTGCAATTAGGGTTTTATTATTTTTAAGGGCATTGACGATTGAATGAATTCCGACAACTCCAATATAGCATCCAGAAAAATTAATAATGGATAGGGTTTTATTATTTTCAAGACCTTTAGAAACTTCTGCAATTGTCACATTTTCAAGATAACTGTCACGAATATCAAGAGTGTCCAGAGATTTAACCTCTCTAAGAATTCTATTTATTAATTGAGCTTCCGTAATTCCGATTTTTTTGTTAATAAGTTTAAAGTTGGTAATGGCTTTAGGAATCTCAATTAATTCTGGCGCTGTCGTTTTATTATTGCTTATTTCTTCTTCTAGCTCTCTCCTCTTTAGAAAAGTTAGTGGATAAATTTTATTCTCCTCCAACTCTTTAATTACGGCATTAACAACCACTACCAACTCTTCATAGCTAGAATGTTGAGGGATTGGGTCAACTAAAAAATTTTCGTTGTATGATTTAATGCGAACTAGCAATTTATTGAGGCTGTCAATTGCATCTACATCCTCAAACAATTTTCTATTGCAGAAGTCCTCCCACCTAGTTTTTAGATCTTGATTATCTGCCATTAATTCACCAACAATAGATAAAAAGAGCTCACCCACCAGATGTGAGAAACAATATGGATGTTTAAAAAAATTATCAATTTGCCACTCTTTTTCTTCTTCTGTTAGCGTGGATAGGTTTTGATTTGCGGCTATTTTTTTCACAATAGTTTAAATTTTGAAGGTTAAATAAAGATGGGTTGAAAGTGAGTTGATGGCCCAGAAAAAGACTTATAAATTCTAAAAAATTTCCTCTTCACCAATTCTGGCCAAATGCCAGTAATCGTCTTTTTTGTAAATATCTAAATTAGGTGCGCAAATAAAGCCAATTTCTGGGTAACTTTCTAGCAGCCTTGAAATTCCATCTTCCGCTGCTGTTAACAATTGGTCAATATTTCCCAAATTCTTAATTTCGTTTTGATCACGACCTTTCAAATTTTGATATTGCAAATCTTTCACCTGCCCTAAATTTAAATCGTTAAAATTGGTAATTGTCCCCTTTCTCAAAATTAAGGCTTCCACCGCCAATTGTGGCTCTAAGCCAGATTTAACATCTTTTGGAGCTGGCAGCATTCCGGTTTTGTAATCAATTATTTCAAAAGAACCATCTTCAAAAAGGTTAATGCGGTCAATTTTTGTGGTTAATAAAACGCCGTTAATAACGCTTTGCGCTTCCACTTCAGCGTAAGATTTAATTGCGTCGCTTTCCTGAGCCAAAAACCAAGCGGCAATATTTTCAAATTTGGGCCACCATAATAATCTGGAAGACGGATCGGGGAAATATTTGGCGAAAATTTCTACGCCAATTTTAATTAAATCTTGCTTTCCATCATTTTGAACAAATTTTTCTAAAGCTTTATGAACAAAATTTCCAAACTCTGCAAAAGAAGATTGCTGCTCAATTATCTTTAAAGGCTTTAAATTTAAAATTCTCTTAGCGTAAATAGAATAAGGATTTCGCAGCCATTTTGAAATGTCGGTTGCAGAAATTTTGGTTAGTTTTTGCGAAGTTTTAATTGCTGTTTTTTGGGTAATTTCTTGAGCGGAATTGGAATTAAAATAGTGCAAATATCGTGAACCATCTTTTAGGAAATTGCCCTTTTCACTGGCTTTTAGAAAAGTTTCTAATTTTAGCAAAAAGCGAGATTTTATGGTTGGTGAATTATTTTGGCTTTTGCTGTAAGTTAAGAAAATTTCTTTTGAACCCAAATAATTACAAAAATCGTAAGCTGCAACGCCAATTTTTCTGCCCACTGAGGAAAGACCTAAATCTTTACGAATTTTATTTCCCAGCCAATCATCGGAAGATTTTGACGGAAATTCACCCTCGGAAAGGCCTGAAATAATGGTTAAATCGAAGTTAATTAATCTCGCTTCAATAGTGGAAAGAATGTGTAGGCGCGGATGAAAAGCGCCAGATTTTTTGTATTTAATGTTTTTTAAAAGGCCAAAAAGCAGCTGATTATAGCTGATTGAATCAATTTTTAAGTTACTTTTAATGTCTTTTAAATCTTCAAAATCGCCGCAATTTCCACCTAATTTTTCAAAACAATTTAAATGCAAATTAACAATTTTAGAAAAACTAATTTCTTCCTTTTGAAATTCACTAATTAAGGGCTGTAAAATATCAGCAATTTCTTTAAGCCAAATTTTTTGCTCGTCATCTTTTATTTTTAATAACACATCGTCAAAGCTAAAAAATTTGCTAACCCGCCTTAAGGTTTCCAATTCCAGCTTAATTAAATTGTCTTTTGCAATGTTGCAAAAAGGGTTTTTAAGGACACATAGCAAATTAACAGCGCTGAAATCTTGGCTGCTAAAATTACTAATTTCGAAGAGAAAATGTGCTAATTTAGATTCTGCTAAATTTGAAAATGCCGAATCGTCAATTTCAATGTTCCAATGAGTTAAGTTAGATTTAACTAGTTGAATGAGGTTTTTATTATTGCTGATTAATGCGGCTTCTTTGCCTTTAATTTCTAAGGCTTCACGCATTATTAGAGCGATTGATCTGGCTTCTTCAAATTCATTTTCAGCCTCAATTTTGGTTAAAGAATGATTATTGCAACTATTTTGCAACTCATTCCATCTATTGGAAAATTCAGCGGGAAGCATTATTTTAGAAGTAAGATCGGCAATAAATCTATCCGCAACACCAATATTAAACACTTCATTTCTTTTATAACCAAGCTCCCCTAATAATTTTTTTAACATAAATTGTGGGTGAAAATCAGAAATTTCTTGCCAAATTTCTTCATCTAAATTTTGGTCTAACCCGAATAAAATAATTGAACCATTTTCAAGCTTTGAAATTGTAGCTAGCAAGTTTAAAGTTTCCTTCACACTTCCTGTTGTTCCTGCAGCAATAATGGGTTTTAAGCTGCCTTTTAAATGATTATTGAAGCTTTGAATCATTAAATTTTGCCTTTTGGCGGTGGAAATTAAACCCTTTTTTAAAAGATTATTTTGCCAAATAGAGCTGAAATAATTCAAAAACTGCAAAATTTTCTGCCTATGGGAAGACATTTCAGCATCGTCAATTTCCCCCAACAAATTTAAATCAATTCCCTCTTTTTCCACCTCTCCCAAAAATTGCTCCAAATTTTCGGCAATGTTGAAAAGTGCGCCAGCAGAAATGTTTTTACCAAAAAGATTACTTTGTAAGTTCCATTCTTTAATGGCTTGCAATAGTTCAAATTGATATTCAATTTCTGTGATTTTGTTTTGAGCTGGAATGTTCTGCAAAGATTTCATTTCCGATAAAGCGGCATCGTAATCAACATCGCCAATGGCGATAATTTTTGGCAGAATAACTGCCTTATTTTCTGAAGATTCTAGGAAAATTTCCTTAAGTTGACGAGAAGCTCTGCGAGAAGGAAGAAGAATAGTAAGCTCAAACAATTGATGAGAATGATTTTCTAAAACAAACTGGGCCAAATTCTTTAGAAAATCATTTGAAATATTGAAAATTTTTCCTGTCATTTATTTAAAGTGGTGATTTTGATTTTTTATTACAATGCAGCCCCATCACTAGGTCTTGATGTTGTAATTGGGCTTGCTGTTTTTTTGGCTGATACTGACTTGCTCACGCCCATTGAATTTAAAATTGCAGCTTCAATTTTACTGCCCTCCCCTTTAAATGCATGGTAACTACCGTGTTTCTGCGGGTCAAACACAGCTCCGGAGGCGCCAGAAGCTTTTAATTGACTAGCTATTACTCCTCCACAGCTTTGATCTACAATAAATTTATTTTTTTGCTGCGCGTACTGAACCGTAGTTTCCTTACCGCTTGAATCACAAACGGTGAATTTTAATCCTTCTTCACGGAATTTTTTGGCAATAGAATTTATTCCACCTTTAATATCAGAAACTGGAGTTGATTTTCCATTTGCGTCAATTATTGCAGTTAAATATTTCCCTGCCAATAAATTACCAAAATCCCCTCCTTCACCTTGAAATCTGGCAGAATTACTTGGATCAAGAATATTTTTAATGAAATATCCTTTTTTACCAGCAACTGTTTTAAGCGTGTCTTGCATTACAATTCCAGCACGCTTATTTGGGAAAGGATTACTAGGCTCACCTCTTTTACTTTCAATAAATTCAGTTAAAACCTCAATAATTTCGTGACCTTTCCGCTGGGGATCGGCTAAATATTCTGCCGCTTTCTCATTCGAAAGAGCCATATATGCGTTAACCACATCATTAAAATGTCTAACCATTTTAACTTGTTCCTGAATTGAAATAGTACTTACAGCGTGACAATCTGGTGATGGAGATCTGTTTTTAAGCCTTTCATCAAGTTGAATTTGACATTTCTCTTTTCTTTCTAGCGCCCCTTTCTCCAGTACGCTAATGTCATCCAACGAGGTTTTGGCAGTCTCGGTGCTTTCGTTTACTGCATTGTAGAAAACATTTGCCTCACCATGAAATCTTCCAACTTTTTCTAATGATTCTTTATCTATTATATGATCAAGGCCAATTTTGGCATTTTTCGAATTAAACTCCACTAATTTTAAGAGATCGAAAGATTGAGCTTGTAAGATTAGCTTTTCGTCATCAGGGGGATCTTTTTTCACCGTCAAACCTTTGGCATCTTCCCTAGCCTTTTTAGCTAACAAAACAATTTCATCAGCCTGAGAAATCTGCTTTTTCAACATTTCTTCAGTTACAAATTCCGACTCTAAGGAATCCATCTGGACAGTGCTAATTTCCCCTTCAATTACCGCAAACTTAGTATTTATTGCATTTTTTGCATTTTTTATTGTGACTTCTTGCCTTTTTGCATGTACTGCTAAAACATTTAAATCAGTATGATTTGTTTTCAATTTTTCAAGATAAGATTCTTGACTTTTCGCCTGCCCTGCCGTTAAAGCATCGAGCTCTTTTTGCATTGCCTCTAAAGATTCTTCTGCTTTATTTCGGACGAGTGCTGCTTTTGCAAATATTTTGTTAAGATCTTCTTTACCACCCTCTCTCCCTCTAAGTATTACTGCAGAATTTTCTGGTAAACGTTTATCTCCAGTAGCTTTATTAGCATTAAGCAAAATATTTAATACAACCGAATTATCCGCTTCTAACAAAAGAGCAAATAATCCTTCCCAACCCTGTTTTTCTGTATTAGCTTTTTTAAATTCTTCATCCAGAAGAATCTTTATTTTATTTGCTTCATCTAATATTTTTTTCTTACCCTGAATATCCTCAAGAGCCGTTTTTCCTTTTGTTGAAAAGTCATTAGCCTTAGATTGTATTTCCAAGGCCTTTTTTGAAACTTTACCGCAAGCATCTTTAAATAATTTATATTTCTCATCTAACAGCTTCGCTAAAACAAGTCGCGCATCCTTAATAGTCTTCAAAGATTCCTCTGCAATTGCATTAGCTTCTGTTTGAAGTTTTTGAGCCTCTTCTTCCGCCTTTCCTGCCCTTCCTAAAGTTATTCCTTCAGATGCAAGTTCACTGGCATTCCTTCCAAAACCACCTGCTATTTGCTGCTGCTTAATTGAGTTAAAGGTTGTTTGTTTGCCATCTTGAGGGACATTGAAGAACGGATCTGATTTGCTGTAATCTTTAGCATCAACAAATTGCTGAACTTCACCAATCAAACTATCAAGATCTTTGTTACGAGTTTCTGCTTCTTTTGCTTTCGTTTCAATAAGGGTGATTTTCTGATCAATTTCTTTCTTCTTTTCACTTATCTCAATTGCTGCCTGCGCCCTATCCTTGAAAGATTTGTTATCATCGCGCACAGATATTAGCAAGAGTTCCATCTCTTCTTTTTCATTGCTAAT
>JBLHVR010000048.1:0-11679 GCA_047628655.1 Lentimonas sp. | reverse complement strand
CCAAATTTAAATATTTAATTCGTAGAATTTTTTACTCTACAATCGGCCAGGAATTAACTTGCTACTTAATCATTTTCTACATCAAAATGGTTAATTTAACTAGTAGAACCAATATTTCTGGCAGTAATTACGCTTTTGAAAGATTTAAAAATAATCAATCCGTAATCATTAATTCTTGGCATCATCAAATTATGATGTCGCCCTTTGTGCCTAAGCAAATTAGGAAATTTAACACAACTAAAAAAATCTCCTCACTGGCTTCCAAGCACGGTGACGGCAGATTTGTTGGTAAAATAATGGAAAAATCTGGAGTCATTAACATTCCTGGCTCTTCCCAAGATGGCAGAAAAAGTAACCGCGGAATTGACATGAAAGGTTTGAAGGCAATATTCCGGGCCATAAAGAATGAACTTGGAATTGCAATTACACCCGATGGACCCAGAGGTCCTTCTAGAAAAATTAATGGTGAAGTAGTTAAAATTGCGCAAATAACTGGAGCGCCAATTATTCCAGTAGGAATTGGTTATTCGAAATATTTTGAACTAAAAACTTGGGATAAATTTGCTGTTCCATTACCCTTTAGCAAAATTTGCTTTTATTACGGAGAACCTTTTTTTGTTCCGAAAAATATTAGCGAAGAAGACATTAAAAATATTAATTTAGAGCTGGAAAAAGCAATAAATCTAGTCGCCGATAAGGCAAACATTTTTTAAAAAATATGCAAAAACAAGTCGATTTAAAAAACATGACCATCAATTTTGGTCCTCAACATCCTGCTGCTCATGGAGTTTTAAGGTTGGTTTTAGAAATGAATGGAGAAGTTATTGAAAGAGCAGACCCTCATATTGGACTGCTGCACCGCGGTACTGAAAAATTGATGGAGAATAAAACCTATTTACAAGCCCTTCCTTACCTAGATCGCCTAGATTATGTTGCTCCAATGTGTCAAGAACATGCCTACGCAATGGCTGTTGAAAAACTTCTTGGCTGTAAAATACCTCTTCGAGGACAATATATTCGAGTTTTATTTTCTGAAATTACCAGAGTTTTAAACCACATCATGGCAATTACTACTCAAGCTTTAGATGTTGGTGCAATGACTCCTCTTTTATGGCTTTTTGAGGAAAGAGAAAAGATGATTGAATTTTACGAGCGTGTTTCAGGTTCACGCATGCATGCCGCCTACATCCGCCCCGGTGGAGTTCATCAAGATTTACCAAAAGGTCTAGAAGAAGATATTGCCGCTTTTGCTGATGGATTTATTAAAAATGTTGATGATTTAGAAAACCTTCTAACTGACAACAGAATTTTTAAACAAAGAATGGTTGGAATTGGGGTTGTTTCTCCGCAGGAAGCTTTAGATTGGGGATTTACTGGCCCAATGATTCGCGGGTCTGGAATTGCTTGGGATTTAAGAAAATCGCAACCTTACGAAGTTTACGATAAAATGGATTTCGATATTGCAATTGGAAAAAATGGAGATTCCTATGACCGCTATTTAATTAGGGTTGAGGAAATGCGCCAATCAATAAGAATTATCAAGCAATGTTTAGAGCAAATGCCAAAAGGTCCTGTTTCCACATCTGACCATAAAATTTCTCCACCAAAAAGAGCTGATATGAAATCTTCAATGGAAAGCTTAATTCACCATTTCAAGCTTTACACTGAAGGATATCACGTTCCTGCTGGCGAAGCTTATGGTTGTGTTGAAGCGCCAAAAGGCGAGTTTGGAGTTTACATAATTGCAGATGGAAGCAATAAACCAAGCAGATGTCGCCTAAGAGCACCAGGATTCGCACATTTACAAGCTTTAGACTTTATGACCAAGGGTCATTTACTTTCCGATGTGGTAACCGTAATTTCCACTCAAGATATTGTTTTTGGAGAGGTGGATAGGTAAGTCTAAGAGTTAGGTTTGCTTATCTATCCACAGTGAGGATTAAGTAAGCTAGACAATTAGGCCCAAATTTCACTTAAGGGTCTGATTATTTTTTCTCTTCTTTTTTGCTTTCTACAAATAACTTTCTGGCTTTATTGGCAATTAGATTAGGAATCTCTTTAGTATTAGTGTAGGTTGTTTTCTTTAAAAATTTCTCAATCACCTGAATTAAAGAAGATCCCACAACCACTCCATCTGTTCCAGTTGTAGCCATTTCTTTTACTTGATCTCTGGTTTTAATTCCAAAACCAACCACAATAGGTAATTTAGTTTCTTTTCTAATCATCTTAATATGATTTTTGACTTCTTCAATTTGCGCAGTTTTAGTTCCTGTTACTCCTAAAACCGAAACCAGATAGATAAATCCACTAGCATTTTCAACAATAGTTTTAATTCTTTCCTGGCTAGAAGTTAGAGAAACCAACTTAATTAGGTTTAAGTTATTTTTTTCTGCAGCAAGCCTTAATTCATTGTCCTCTTCTGGAGGAAGATCAACTATCAAAATTCCATCAATATGAGCATTTTGTGCATCAGCACAAAATTTATTAATTCCGTAATGAAAAAGTGAATTGTAATAACCCATTATGACAATTGGAGTTGTGTTGTCATTCTGACGCAACTCAAGAGCCGAACCAATAACGTCCTCAACTCTTAGACCGCTTTTAACCGCTCTTCTGCTCGACCTTTCAATAACCACACCATCTCCTGCTGGGTCTAAAAAGGGAATTCCAATTTCAACAATATCAACACCATTTTTTGGAAGCTCAATAAGAGAATCGGCATAGGCTCTATAATCTGGGTCTCCAGCCGTTAAATAACTAATCATAGCTACTTTTTTTTGCTTTTTTAATTCCTTAAATTTTGTCGCAATTCTATTTACTCTTTTCATTTTAAGTCTAATTTTATTTGGTCTGTTCAAGGCTAAAAAACATAAAATGTTTTAAGTTATTGGCCAAGTTTTAATTGTTGTTTTATTATTTTTGATACAGGTGAAATTTGATTTTCTAGATTTTACATTTCAACTTTTCAGCAACTGTAAAAATGTCCTTATCCCCTCTTCCACACATATTAACAATCATAATTTGATCTTTACTCATTTTAGCAGCTTGTTTAACCGCAAAAGCAATAGCGTGAGCAGGTTCCAATGCTGGAATAATTCCTTCTAATTTTGTACAAAACTGAAAAGCTTCCAAAGCTTCATCATCAGTTGCTGAAACATAATTAACTCTTTTTATGTCCGCTAGATAAGCATGTTCCGGTCCAATTCCTGGGTAATCTAAACCAGCAGAAATTGAATGAGCATCTAAAATTTGACCATCATCATTTTGTAAAAAATAAGTTTTATTACCATGTAAAACACCTGGGCTTCCTTTGCTAATTGAGGCTGAATGCTCGCCACTATTTAAACCTTTTCCAGCCGCTTCAACACCAAACATTTGCACATTTGCATCATTTAAAAAATCATAAAACAAGCCAATAGCATTTGAACCGCCACCAATGCAAGCAACTAGCACATCTGGCAATTTTCCTTCAGCTTCCAATATTTGCTGTTTGGCTTCTCTTCCAATTACAGAATGAAAATCACGAATCATTGATGGGTATGGATGCGGACCTGCAACAGTTCCAAGTAAGTAATAAGTTTCATTGGCATCAGCAATCCAATCTCGCATCGCTTCATTAATGGCATTTTTAAGACTAGCAGATCCACTTTTTACAGCCTTAATTTCTGCTCCCAAAAGTTTCATTCTAAAAACATTAGGACTTTGCCTTTTCATGTCTTTTGCGCCCATGTAAATTGTGCAAGGAATGTCGAATAAAGCACAAACTGTAGCGGTTGCAACGCCGTGTTGACCAGCTCCAGTTTCGGCAATTATTCTTTTTTTACCCATTCTTTTAGCCAGCAAAACTTGACCAATACAATTGTTAATTTTGTGAGAACCGGTGTGGTTTAATTCATCACGCTTAAGATATATTTTGGCACCACCCGCGTAAGCAGTTAATTTTTTAGCAAAGTAAAGTGGGCTTGGCCTTCCAGCATAATGCTTTAGAAGATATTCAAACTCATCCCAAAAGCTTTGGTCGGTTTTAACTTTTTTATAAGCTTTGTTGATTTCTAATATAGCAGGCATTAATGTTTCGGCTACAAATCTACCACCATATTCACCAAATTTACCAGTATCGTCAGGGAAGTTGTAATTACTCATTATTTTTGAATTGATTGCAATATTTAAAGGAAGATTAAATCACTAAAAAAAATATGCAAAAGAAATCTATTCTAAAACAAGATTTTAGCCGAGTTAAAAGAGTTGCCAGAGAATATATTTGGCCTTATAAGCCAATGTTAATCATCTCCGTTGTTTTGATGATTGTTATTGCCGCAACAACAGCTGCTCACGCATACCTTGTTAAACCTGCTCTTGATAAAATTTTCGTCGATAAAGACACTTCAATGCTGATTATAATTCCAGCAATTGTTTTATTAGTCACCATAATTAAAGCCATAGCGACATATTTCCAATTGTTATTTATGAATTTATTGACAATGAGAATGTCCACTAACATGAGAAAAAACCTCTATTCTCATTATCTCAACTCAGACATTGCAACACTTAATCAATCTTCTTCCGGAAAAATGATTGCTAATGTTATGAATGAAGTTGGCATGATCGTCAACCTAATTAATGTTTTAGCAAATGGCTTTATAAAACAATTTTTCACCCTATTTTTCCTGATTATAGTAATGTTTAATCAAAGTGTTGCACTTTCCCTAATTGCCTTTGTCGGACTTCCTCTAGCGGCATATCCAATTTATAAAATCAGCAGAAGATTACGCGGACTTTCATTTACCAACCAAGAAATTGCACAAAAATTTACCGCTCAAATGTCTGACACTTTACAATATTCCAAATTAGTAAAATCTTACAATTGTGAAAAATTTGAATCCAATAGAATGGGTAAAGTCCTTGAGGAAATTTACAAATTAGGTAAAAAAATGAGCAAATTATCATTAATTGCCTCACCTTTCATGGAAATGCTGGGCGGAGTTGGTGTTGCATTGGTAATTTGGTATGGTGGACATCAAGTTATTGCTGAAGAAACCACTCAAGGTGCATTTTTCTCATTCCTTACAGCAATGTTAATGGCTTATCGCCCTCTTAAATCTTTATCTTCAATGAATGCTGGTGTTCAAGTTGGGTTAGCTGCATGTGAAAGGTTTTATAAAGCAATTGATGAAAAACCAAAAATAATTGATAAGCCAAACGCCATTAAAATTAATAATGCTCAAGGAGATATTGAATTTAAAAATGTTAACTTCAACTACAATGATGATAAGGCTATTCTGAAGGATATTAATCTTAATATTAAATCTGGCCAAACAATTGCACTAGTTGGTCATTCTGGAAGCGGTAAATCGACTATCATGAATATGATTTTACGCTTTTATGATCCAGTTTCCGGGCAAATTTCTCTAGATGGTCACAATCTTGTCGATCTTTCAGTTTCCTCCCTCAGAAGATCAATGTCAGTGGTTAATCAAGAAGTTATGCTTTTTGATGGCACGGTATTGGAAAATATTCGTTACGGTAAGGAAGATGCAACCGAAGAAGAAATTATTAAAGCTGCAAAACTAGCTGAGGCTGATGAGTTTATTGTGGAATTATCAGAACAATATCACAGTAAAATAGGCCAAAATGGCATCAGGCTTTCAGGTGGCCAAAGACAGAGAATTGCTATTGCTAGAGCAATTTTATATAACGCACCAATTCTACTTCTTGATGAAGCTACATCTTCTCTCGATCCAATTTCCGAGCATGCAATTAAAAAAGCACTCAATACTTTAATGAAAGGCAGAACAAGCGTGGTAATTGCTCACCGACTTTCAACCGTTATGCATGCTGACTGTATTTATGTTATTAATGAAGGGGAAATTGTTGAATCTGGAAAACACCAAGAGTTACTAGATAAAGCAGGTCATTATGCCAATCTTTACTCCAAACAATTCGAAATTGCGATGGATAGTTAATTATGAGTGATTTAGAAGAGAAAAAACCAATAAAACCCAAGAAGAAGCAAACCCCCATCAAAAAACCAGTTGATAAAAACCTTCAAGAAGCTTTAAGGAAGAACCTGCTCAGAAGAAAGCAAACCACCCAATAATAAGTTAAATATTTACTTATTTAAACTAGTTCCGAAATTAATAAGGGTGTTGAGGCGTTATCGAGTTAGTTAATAATCCAAATCAAGTTCTTTCTGTAAATTAACAAAAGCAGTCCTAACGCCTTCCTCTATAACCGGATGATAAAATGGTCGATCTAAAATATCACTAACAGTCAAGCCAGATTGATGAGACCAAGCCAGAAGATGGGCAATATTTTCAGCTCTTGGTCCGGCCATTTCGGCTCCTAGAAATTTACCAGTTTTAGCATCTCCATAAACTCGAAGCATTCCTTTATTAACCAACATAACTCTCGATCTGCCCTGCCCTTTGAAATTCACTTCACCAATTTTAAAATCGATATTTTTCTCTTTCAATTCTTTGTAGGAATCTCCAACACTCATAATTTGTGGATCACAAAACATTACATTTATTTTTGACCTTCTCTCAAACTCCTTAATATTTGGATAGTGAGCAGCATTAAATCCTGCAATTTTTCCGTCATCTGCCGCTTCATGCAAAAGAGGAAGTGCATTATTAACATCTCCGGCAATAAAAATATGAGATTGGTCAATCCTTGAGGTTTTTCGATTAAAATTTGGAATACCCTTCGCCCCTAGTTTGATAGAAGTATTCTTCAAACCCAGATCATCAAGATTGGGAACTCTGCCACTTGCTGCCAAAATATATTCAAACTTCTCGGTTTTTTTACGGCCTTCAGATTCATATTTTATTTCAACTTCATCACCCAAATTTTCAATAGAATCAAACTCCGCCTGCCAAGAAATATCCAATTCTTCATTGAAAATATCTTTTGTATGAGCCAGTAAAGACGGATCAGAAATTGGCCCTAAATTAGTTCTGCCAAAAACTTTGGTGCGAACGCCAAGACGATGAAGTGCCTGACCAAGTTCTAAGGCAATAACACCAGCACCAAAAACAGCAATAGATTTTGGCAAATCTTCAAAATCAAATAAATCATCATTAATAATAACCCGATCTCCTAAGCTCTTCAAAGAGTCAATAATCCTAGGTCTTGAACCTGTGGCAATAATAATTTTATCAGCCTCAATTTTTACATCACCATCTTTTGTTTTAACATTCAAAATATGATCAGATTCAAATTTAGCCTGACCAAAAATTTTGTGCTCCTTCGGCCAATCTTCAACGTCTGATACCACAAAGCCAACAAAACGATCCCTTTCATTTCTAACTCGATCCATCACTTTTTTGCCATCAATATGACGTGCGCCATAAGTAATTCCGAACCCTTGCGCATGATGACCATAATTTGCAGCCTCACTTGCTGCAATCAATAGTTTTGATGGCATGCAACCAACTCTGGCACAGGTTGTTCCATATGCAGTTCCCTCAATCAGAATGATCGATTGAGTTGTTTTTGAAGCTTCCCGGTAAGCCTTCATGCCAGCACTTCCTGTTCCAATAATTGCAATTTCTACTTTTTTAGAATTCATTTTTTAGATTTTTAATTAGTCTTACGATGTAGATTTTATCAAACGAGTCTACCTATGTATTTTTTGAGATTAGTTAGGTAAAATTAGAATAATCGGGATTGATAGTTTATTTTAACAGCTCAAAAAATATTATAAATCCATATTTTCCTTAGCCTCTTTTAAACAAAAATCACCAACGTCCTTTTTACCGCTATCGATATTTTCCACTCTTCCAACTTGCCTCATAATATAGTCATTATATTCAAGATCGTAATCGTCAAAACATTTCTGATTTTTACATAGTTTTTGATAGTGAGTATAATGGTGCCAAGGCCGACAAAACTTACTTACCGGCAACCCATTGGAATGTCTTGAAATTCCAGACCAATTAGTGGCTTTCACATATGTCATCCAAGAGCTATTTTTGTCACAGCCGCTTAAAGATGTTAAAAATGCACAAAGAATTAAGTATTTAATTTTGTGGATCATAATATTTAAAGTTGCCATTAGCGCCGTTTATAACATTTTGCACATCATTTCTCGAGTCTATCAAGCCGCCATTTTGATCACTAAATTTATAAGGCTGATAACTGCCATGTTTTCCGGAGCTAACTAGATTAAAAATATCATCTCCTGTGTAATAGAAGAACTGACCCACCTCACCTGCTGTTCTAATAACTCCTGAAACTTCAGCATCTCCAACATAATTACCCCATTTCTCTGCCGATTCCTCGTGGGCGTATGGTTTAAATTTAGGATCTTTAAGATAGCCCAATTCATTATCGCTATCTTTATATTTTGCTATGATTTCGTCATTATTTTCAAAAGCTTCTTTCGATATTTTCCCCATTTCAGATATATTAAATGCCCTATCTGTTGCATATGATTTTTTATTGACTTCTCTGGACAAGTTACCAACAAAGTTACCAACGCCTTCATGACCTTTACTATTCATATCTTGAGATATTAAACTTAAATCTGAGCCTATATCCTTGAAGTTACCCGTAAGAGCAGAAGTTGCGAATTCTATTTTATCTATCGCAATTTGCTTGGCGCCGTTTGCAATTGGATTGTCAGTCAACCCATTCCATCCTCCAGATGGATTTTTAAGAGATGAAATAATATTACCAATCGAACTTATTTTATCTTTTAAATTCTCCACCGCCCTAGGCGTAACAGTAACTTCAATTGGATCAACGGATAAATCTTTAGTAATCACTTGAGCTTTATTAACATCTCGGTTCAATCCTGCGACTAATATTTCATTTTCACTAGTGTTTACGCCGCCAATAACTATTGCTCCATTACCAATTGTGGCATTGGTGTCTTGTTGTTTATCATGCATTGAATATCCCACAGTTGCAGAATAATCATCACCTTTATTTGAACCTGAAGAATAACTTCCGCCAACTGAGAAGTTTCTGGCTTTATCCTTATCTTTGATGTTTGAGTAAGTTAATGTGTCAGTTTCTAGGTTTAAATTTCCACCATCAGTTCCATCGGCTTTTTTATTAGCAATAACCGCGCCAACCAGATTAGTATTGTTACCCACCTTAATATCAACTGAGTTTCCGCCAATTAATGTGGTTTGATCATCAACCCATTTTCTATCACCTTTGGAATAACCAACATTAGCACTGTAACTTTCTCCACCACCCATAGTTCCATATCCGCCACCAATGGCAAATGATCTATCTTTACTGGTATTTTGCAGGCTTTGTACATCTAAATCTCCACCCACATTCATGGCTAAATCATTATCGGCTTCAATGTTAGCACCTTTAATTGTGGCGTCGTTTCCAGAAATAATGTTGATGTTGTTCTGTGCATTAATAACACTGTTATTGTGCGTATTATCGCTGTTTTTACTGCCGTGAATTTCACCACCAACTGAGAACCCAACTCCGTAAAGAGCAATATCTAGAGATAGGCTTCCTCCAATATTTTTATGGCTGCTATTGCTGTTACTGGCAATTATTTCAATATCATTTCCTGCCGTAAGATTAACATCGTTAGTGGCTAATATTGAAGATCCTTCAATTTTTATATCTTTATTATTACTGAAAATATTGATGTTATTACCACCACTAACTAACGAACCTAAAGCTTGATTACTTTTACTACTGGTTTTGTCAGCTTCAGCTTCAATATGTAAAACAATTCCTGCGCTGCCACCAGTTCCACCAGCATTCAGAAGTTCTGATGTGTCATTAATTACCTGCTCATTTCCTTCAAGCATTTCATCAACATTATCTCCTGATAATAATCCATCCACCATGTCAATTGCCGTCATAACTTGACCCACACCACTTGCATTAGCTAAGCTAATATCTCCTAATGCAGTTAGTGAATCTATGGTATTTCCAATATTATGGGTAATGCCAATTTTAACTCCAACTTCCATTCCTAAGTGCAGACTATCTTGTTTGCTCATTTCATTTTCAGAAATAATATTAATATTTCCGTCAGTTGAAGTTAAATTAACATCATTGGCAGCAACTAAGTTACTTGCTGCTAAATTGATATCATCATTGGAATTTATCGTAATGTTATTTGCTATAATATTTGAGGAAGATTGTCTGGTTCTTTGCGATTCATCATCTTGATAATCAACCCTAGTTGATACTCCAGCCGAAATTTCATTAGCATCTAATGTTAATTCTAAACCCATTTCTCCAGAAACATTACTAACGCTGTCATTTGAATTATTTTGCGAAGCTAGAATATTGACTTTTCTTTCTGCAGTTAACGTTGCATCTCCTCCTGTCATGATGTTACTTCCAATAACGTTAACATCGTTAGCAGATTCTATATCTAGATTATTGCCCACAATAATTGACGAGGCGGCGTTAGTTTCGCTGTATGATTTTTCTGTTTTATGCTCGAATGTTGCAGCTGTAATATCGCCACCAAACTCAATGTCATTGGCTAAAATCATTTGAGTATTCTTTCTTTTAGAAGTGCTGATGTCTTTGGCAGATATGATATTAATATTTGCGGAATCATTAATTTGATCAACCCCATTAACGTTCATTGTTCCTGCCACCATTAAAGCATCATTCCCAACATTAACATTACTAGCTAGAATATTGGTGTTAGCAGATGAATTGGTAATTAAGTCATTAGCCACATTAACATTGCTGGCATTATTGGTAATAGTACTATTGGTATTTTTTTGATCCTGATATTCAACTTTATAAGCAGACATTACAGCTCCAGCTGTGCCATAAATACTTACTGCGCCTTTGGCAATTTTACTTAAATCGTTGATTTTAACGCTCATCTTTTCCACTTTATGAATGCTATTTGTGGTGTCGACAGCAGATGCAATGTTTAACCTGGCATCTTTATTGTAAATTTCTGTGCCAGTTTCATCGACATATTTACCAGCAATTATAGTAGCGTTTCCACCTTTAATTAATTTACCAGAATCATCCATAGTTCCCGCTGAAACATTAGAAGCAATAATATTGGTGTCAGACCCAGATTGAATTAATAAATTGTTTCCAGCATTAATGTTGGAGTCTTTATTGGTTTTATTAACCACGTCTAAAGATGCTTTTTCTGAAGAGAATAATCTGCTTTTACTAGATTTTTGAGAGCTGGAATTATTTTCTGTGGCACTAACTACATTAACAGAATTGTTGGCACTGATGATGGTGTTATTCTCAGAATTTACATTACTGGCAATAATATTAGCATCATTTTGAGAATGGATAAAAATGTTGTTACCACTATTGATGTTTGAGGCAATTTGAAGGTCGTCTCTGTTGGATTTTTCTGTTGAGCTGTGTTTGTTTAACATGCCCTTTGTGGCGGAATCAAAGGCTCCGGAAGTTACCATTCCAGATGTCATTCCCGTAAGACCCGAACCACCAAGACCAGTAACAGCTCCAGATGTTGCATTTCCAATTGCAACCGATAGGGCTGCTCCTGCAGCAACTGCAGCATAATTAGGTCTAATTTTTTTATTCTGCTCGAAACTGTAATGAGTTTCAGTGTCGCTCATAATATTAACATTGGCGTCTGCGTCAGTTATAACCAGATTATTGTTATTGTTAATTAAGCTTCCGGCAATAATTGTGGTGTTGCCAGTATTTGAAGATAATTCGGATGAAACAATATTAGTG
>JBLHVR010000047.1:0-11966 GCA_047628655.1 Lentimonas sp. | reverse complement strand
AGAAGAGGTTCACAAGCTTTAAATGCTGAGGGATCTAGAAGAGGTTCACAAGATTCAAATGCTGAGGGATCTAGAAGAGGTTCACAAGATTCAAATGCTGAGGGATCTAGAAGAGGTTCACAAGCTTTAAATGCTGAGGGATCTGGAAGTTCACAAGCTTCGGCTGATACACAGGCAGATATTGTTAGTAATGCATCGGATATGGATCTTGAAGGAAGTACCCCTCTACCAAAAAAGAAGTCAGATAAAAAAGTTCAATTCGGAGAGACTCAGCAATATAGTTTAGATACAGAAAGTTCTGGTGTCAAAAAGTTTGATAATACTACAAAACAAACTAATTCTTCTGCATCCTCAAATAATAATCCAAACTTTATCATAGGTGAGGAAAGAAAAGGTTCAGGTTCAGAAATACCAAGCCCTGTTGTTTTCAAAAAAAATACTCAAAAAGGCACTGCTTCTCCTAATATTAATGAAGTTGAGCAAGAAGCCATGAGGAATAGAACTGTCAGCCAAAGATTTAATGATGCTTCATATAAAGGAGGTGGTGGAATGTCAAAGGGCTAATAATTTAGGGGGGTGAAATAATTTTCACCCCCCTAAAAAATAATTGAATCTCATCATGAACCCAGGCTTATTAAACTGGTGATATAAAATAATTCTAATAATTAGAAAAAACACATTCATCTGCAACCGCCACAAACCCGAGTCCAAAACTCAAAACAATTCAAATAGAACATCCAGAAAGCATAATTAAGCAATGAGACGTGTCTGATGTTGTTCACAAAAATTAGTATTGCTATTTTATTAACCCATTAAAGACTTACATTAATTTTAGATTGGCTTGCGCTCTTATTGCTCAATGAGTAATTATTATCTTAATCTTGTGTAGATTATAAATGAAAATTTGGGACGAATATTGCATAATATTAACAGCGTTTACACTCCAAAATAAGATTATTAAAACTGATGAGATGCTATTGGTTCATGGAGATTAATTCATTAATATCCCGCTTTAATTAAATTGACAGTGAAGGATTTTGGTTGATGCACTGAGTTAAATTTACTCTATTCTTTACAACATCCTGTGTTAGTTTCTAAAAAATACTTGAATTATTTAAGATAAAAGTGGGGTGCAATTCACTGATAATCATTAACATTTTTGCGGAATAAATTCTCTCCGTTATTTACAAGATCCTTCGGTAAGATTTACTAAAAATCACTTAGCTTTTTAGTAAATCTAGCTTTTAAGATAGTCTTTTTTACTTTCCTTATCCAGACACTTTTCTAAATAGATTATTTCTAGGGATGCAATTTGTTCTTTTATAGCTACGAGTTGGCCCATTATTTCTAACAATTCTTCATCGCATGATTCACTAAATTCGATGGTTTGATTCATTTTTTGCAGTTCCTGCCTAAATTTTAAGATTAATTCTTTGAGGAATTGGTGTTGGGTTTGTGGGTTTTCCATTGGTTTTTGGGTTGGTTGGTGGATATATTATTAGTATGTTTATTGACTAAAAAGTATGTTAATTATTGCTTATTTAGTGTTTATTTATAACAATTGTCAATCTTCAAGCAGGCAACAGCACAACCAATTGCCTGCGTTTTTTGTAGGGTCGTTTGACATTTTAACCCCATTACTAAGACATTTCTAAGTCAGAAATAGACTAATAGTGCTAAATCGTATTGTCAAATACTTTATCACACTAATAATACATTTATTATGATTTGTAGTCTACATGTTAAATTAGCAAGAGCTGCTTTGAATTTAACTCAAGATAAACTGGCAGCGGAATCTTATGTTTCACCCCAAACGATTAAAGGCATTGAAACAACCAGTCCTAACGAAAAACTTAAAAACAACAAAAGCACCATTATTGCTTTGGTAAAATTTTTTGAAGATAGTGGAGTGGAGTTCTTGGATGAAAATGATTCGGTGGGAATTAGAATTAGTAAGAAGGCGATTAGTGAGAGGTTTTAGGAAATTATTACGATGGTTTTTTATGTGAAAAACCCAGAATGATGATGGAAATTTCGTAGAGTAAAATCATTGGTAAAGCCAAGGTAATTTGACTAATTAGATCTGGCGGGGTGATGATGGCGGCGATGGTGAAAATGGCCACGATCCAATATTTTCTTTTCTTTTTTAGGCTTTCAAGGCTTAAAACACCAAATTTTACCAAACAAATTAGAATTATTGGCATTTGGAAGGCGAAGCCAAAAGCGAAGAGCATTTTGGTCACTAGGCTTAAATATTCGCTAATTTTGGTTTCAAGCTCAACTGGAAGGGCTTCTGGTGGGTTTAAGTTTTGGAAGCTAATGAAAAATTTGAAGGCTAAAGGAAGAACTATTTCGTAAAGCATTACGCTGCCCAAAATGAACAAAAGAGGACAAAAAAAGATGATGTTGAGGGTGAATTTTTTTTCTTTTTTGTAAAGGGCGGGCGCAAGAAAGAGGTAGAATTGTAGGGCGATAAATGGGAAGGTGAAGAAAAATGCCGCTAAAAATGACAGCTTTAAATAGGTGAAAAAGGCTTCGGTTAAGTTGGTGTAAATAATTCTTTGGTCAAGGGGGTTTTCGAAAGATGCAATTAGTGGCTGAGTTAGAAAATTGTAAATTTGGCTGGAGAAATTGTAGCTCAAAGCAAACGCCAAAAGAAGAGCGGCTAGGCAATAAATTAGGCGAATTTTTAATTCTTTTAGATGGTCGGACAGGGTTTGTTCTTTCATTAGGCTTTAAGCTGAATTTATTAATGATTTTTTATTAAACGCACTTTAATATCTGCAGCTTTTACAAACTACAATTTTTTTTAAAATGACTACAAAAATCGCGATTAATGGCTTTGGACGAATTGGCAGATGTGTTGCTAGGGCAATATTTGAAGCAGTTGACAATAATGAAAATTTGGAATTGGTGGCAATTAATGGGCCAGCTGCTATTGAAACTCAAATTCATCTTTTGAAATATGATTCAATTCATGGAATTTTTAGCAAGGAAGTTTCTGCCCAAGGTGAAAATGCTATTATTATTGATGGAAAAAAAGTTCGTTTTACCAGAGAAAGAGACCCTGCTAAGCTAGATTGGGCAAGTTTGGGAGTTGACATTGTTTTTGAATGTACTGGAATTTTTAATGATGAAGAAGGAGCTGGAAAACATCTTGCGGCTGGGGCGAAAAAGGTAATTATTTCGGCTCCTGCTAAGTCTGACAATATTAAAACTGTGGTTTATTCGGTTAATGATTGTGATTTAACTGCTGATGACAAAATTATTTCGGTTGGTTCTTGCACCACTAATTGTTTGGCGCCAATTGCTAAGGTTTTGCATGACACAATTGGAATTGAGAAAGGTTTCATGACCACTATTCATTCTTACACTAACGACCAAAACATTGTTGATGGTTCGCATCGCGACTTAAGAAGAGCAAGAGCGGCTTCAATGTCGATGATTCCAACTTCTACAGGTGCTGCTAAGGCAATTGGTTTGGTAATGCCAGAATTAAAAGGTAAGCTTGATGGTGGAGCAATTAGGGTTCCAACCGCTAATGTTTCGATGGTTGATTTGAACTTTATTTCTAAGAAAAACACTAGCAAGGAAGAAATTCACCAGATTATTCAAGATGCAATTGCTGCCGATGCAAAAGTTGCTAAGGCGTTGAGGTTTGTTACTGAGCCACTTGTTTCTATTGATTTTAATCATTCTAGCCACAGTTCTTGTTTTGATTCTACTCAAACTAAAGTGATGGGTGGTAATTTTATTAAAATTTGCTCTTGGTACGACAATGAATGGGCATTTTCTTTGAGAATGTTAGATGTTGCGGTGTTGGTTGCTTAGATTATTGATTTGTAAATAGAGTTATTTTTGTGCCATTGGTGGCACAAAAATAACTAAAATTAAAAAGTCCTCTTGTAAATTATTTACAAGAGGACTTTTTTTTGGATTTTTTTTGTAAGGTTCTTTAAAAAAACCTGCATTCGCTTAGAATGTTGGGTTTTCGCAATCTAGTTTTGAATGTTTGTTTTTTCCACCTAATGCGTTAGTGGGTTGGCGGCCAGATTTGCTTTTTAGATTTGAATTTCTGCTGAAGAAAAAAGAAGTGACGGAAGTGTCGGTTTTGGTGGGGCGAATTCCGTAGAAATCGACCTGAATCCAATCTAGAGATTCTTTGATTAATTTGGCGGTGTTTGGGTACCAATCGGAATGATCTAGAATTATGAGGCCGTTAGATTTGATTTTTTTAATGGCATTTTGGGAGCATAAATAACGGCTGAAAATTCCATCAATTATTATTAGGTCGAAACTGTCATGTTCTAAAATTGAATTTACATATTCATTTTGATGTTTGGCGTAAATTGCTTTGTTGCCGGAAAGGATGTTTATTTTATTGAACCATTCTGCGCTATTTTCAACTGAAGTGACATTAGCGCCCTTTTCAATCCAATAAAGAGTGGATTGTCCAGACCCGAATTCGAAGATTGTTTTATTGGAGAAATCTAGGGAATTTAGATATTCAATTGCGCTGTAAGTGTAAAGTGGCAGCGGTTTATTGTTTTTGTCGAATGCAGCTTCAAGGGAATTACCAAAGCCGTATTCTTCATTAATGATTTGGGTTATTTTATTCATAAGCAAAATTAAGGAACTCTAAACCCTGTACCAGGAGCGGTTTCCCAGTTAGCAGGAACAAAATTAGGAGCACATAAACCCTCTCCAGAGGCAACTTCACTTAAAGTTAAAACTCCATCATTACAGCTGTAGCGAATGGTTGAATAAGCACTTCTCGTGTAAATACAACCGCAAACAGCGCCATTTATGTAGTTTAAACAACTAGCCCTGCTGCTGTATCTACAGATATCTTGGAAATTACCATGGTTCACACTAACGGTTGATGGGTAATCAGTATGTTTAAATGTTTGTCTGGCACAATTATGCCATCTATTCCAAGCTTTGTAAGTTTCTCCAGTAGGAATCCATGAGCTATTAATGATGTTAAAATTATCTCTAGAGACAGATCCATTGGTGCAATTGCTACAATTTCTAACAATTGAATTGTAAGATCCGAATGCGCCATCATTTTTACATGTTGCAGTTACTCCACTGTTACATCCAGTAGAGGAATTACTAAATGAACCACCCGTTAAAGAAATTGAGTCACCCACTCCAATTTGAGTGGCTGCTCCATTGTAGGTTCCATAATGCCCAAGAACCTGCCCTGTGCTAATTGGGCAATGTCTTTCGCAATCTTGAGTTCCGTCAACCAAATTAAGGAAAACTTGGTCAACATATTTAGTGTTATAATCTAAATAGTTGCATTGTCTTTTTGGTGTTGCGCCTTGATTTTTGTTAAATTTCCAGAAATTTGCAATGCAAGATGTGGCGTTTGTTTTTGGAGCTGTTGCACCAGATGGAGAGTCTTTAACTACCATGTAATCACCTACTCCATTAATTGAATTAGGATCGGCATTAAAAATAGCATTACCAACTATGCCATTTTCAGCACTGCACATTGGCTCTACCGGACCCCACTGCCCTCTTGGGTAATCTCCATCATCACCAGTTCCACATCTTCTTCTTAATTTGTAACAACCGTTAGAGCGTCCTTGAGAAAATGAAGTGGAAGTGGCGGTTGGGCAATTAGTATCATATGCATATTCACCAGGGTTGGTAGAATTCCATGAAATATTTTGATCTCCACCAGACGTTTTTTCTGTTGTAACGCCATTTACAGGATCAAAATTTCCTCCAGGACATTGACTAATGCAGGGGTTAGAAACTGATGCCCATCGTGTTTGCCAAATATTATCAATAAATATTGGCTCGCATTGCCTAGTTGGAGTTGAGGTGTAAGGATTAACAAAATAACCGTCAGAGCAGGACTCGGCTGGTCGGGTTTCCGCAACATTGCTTGGAATCTCGTAATCATCCCAATTGGCAAAGCCATGGTTTGAGTTTTTTCCATCAGGTTCTTCAATTTTGTAACAACCAATTCTTTCACATGCATTGGTTAGATTAGTCCAATTACCATTATGATCGCAATCTAGAGATGGAGGATTCTGACCTTCAAAATAACCTAAAGTTTCTCTGCAATTTCCTTCAAATTTTGATTCAGAAGGAGTGAATGTTTGACTTCTTGAAGCCTTTCCTTCTGGAAATTCTGCTCCACCATATTGATCCCAAATATTAACATTTGTTACATTGCTGCGATTATTGGGCATGTTTTGCCCATAAATTCTGGCTTCACATTTAATTCTTTCACATTGATTAACTAAAGGATTAGCGGCAGTTCCAATTTGCCAAGTTCCATCTTGCTTACAATATCTTTCTGGAGATCCTCCATTTGGAAGGGCATAACCCGTTATGCAGGCATTGGTTGTGCTCATTTGCAAGAAATCATTGGTTTTAAGTTTTTCACTCCAAATGGCGAATCCGTTACTTAATCCACGATCATCTCCTGTTTCATTGGCAGCGTAATTATTCTCATAAGAATTGCCCTCGAAAGCGCCCTCAACTATTCCTAATGTTGTAATTGCTGGACAAGAATAACGGATGCAAGAATCAACAACTCCCGTATCTTCCCAATCACCATTGTCATTACATTTTAAACTTGGTCGCAATTGGCCACCATTGGCATCAAGTCTATTACTCCAAAAGGCTCGACATTGACCATAAACAATATTAGTTCCCTCTAAAACCGAGGTAAATTCAGCATGTTTGCGAATACTAGAAGCGGATCTTGTGGCATGAGAGGTGTGAATTCTACTAGAATCATTGTAAGCATCGCTGCCAGAATGAGGGGAGTTGAATATTCCAAGATCCACAGAATTAATAATAGAAGAAATTGCATAATCATTGTCATCTGCAGCGCTATTTACTTCTGTGTAATCAATTGCCAAACACACTTTTGGAATAGGGATATCGATACATAAACCAGCCTCTCTTGGGGTTTCTTTTCTAACCACTTTAAGATTACTTGAAGGAATGCCGCTAATACTCTCTAAGCAGACGCAAAATGGCGCTTTTCCTCCTGCTGCGCACTGAACTGATGTGTAAGAACTTTTAATTGGATCAATATCACATTTTCCCAGAACCCCATCTATTCCTTTCCAAGCCTCAATATTTTTTAATTTATCTTCAAAGCCGCTAATTAAACAAATCTCATTAAACCAACCATAAGCATTAGGGTTGCTTATGGTTACTTTAGATAAGTCTAAAATAGATTCTATGCTCTGATAATTAGGATTAAGACTTGGAATTAGACTAATGTTAATTTGATCAAAAAGGCTTTCGGACTGACTACTGGATATTCCCATCTTCCTATTACAATTCTCTAGAACCGGACCATTGCAAACCGCTTTGACTGACTCAAATTGAGCAGTAGCTTGAGAATTATTTATTGCACCATGTAAAGCAATTTCATTTTCCGCGCATTCGTAAACCAGTTGAGAGCATTCATCTCTTTTTGAGCATATTTCATGTTTTTCAATATCGGTACTACATGAGATGGAGCCAATATTTTGATTTTCAAAAGAAATTTCATTACTACAAACATCATCGGAAGATAGCGCACAATTATCATTTAAGCCATTTACACCAAAATTGTAAATCATTCTTAATTTCAACTTAGCGTCGTTGTATTTATGAACAACATCCGGATTTATTGCAATTCTCATCCTTTTTTTACCGCCGAATAAATCACTGATTTCAGGCTTATTTCTTTTTACAGAAGAAATTACGATTACATCATTTAGACTTTCAGTGCTGACATTGCGATAGAGGTTTAAAATTGGCCAAGATATCACTCTGTCATATTCTTTTTTAACAAAAAAACTGGCGGAATATGATTCTGCTTGATCTGGATTAGGCGTTAAAATTATATCATTAGGAGATGTTCCAGCTGGAATTGCTTCTGGAGGGATATCTTGCCCCAAATAACCTGCTCCTAAACTTAATTTTCCATTAACAGCTCCGTACCCAACCTCAATTTCTGGTTCAAAGAAATCAGTAGATCCTAACCTTTCATCCACAGCAGCCATGGCTATCGCTCCATTTCTTTTAACTCTAGAATTAAGAATGTAAACTGGTGGCTCGAAAAGATGTCTGGAATTACCTACGGTGGCAACCTGATAAAATCTTGGAGGGCCAATAAGAAGTGGAATTAAAGCACAATCTTGCTCCCTGTAAAATACTCCATCAATGCTGTAATAACCTCTTAAATATGCACCATCAACACCATCATTATTTTGCGGCATCACATTTCCAATATATTTTATTCTCTTAACAGTTCGCCAAAAAATTAACGATGCAGATTCTTTATTGGTGTTAAGCCCATTACATAAGCCGTCGGCTGGACAAACTCCATTCACCTTTTCAGCGTCATCGCAAGTTGGGTCTCCATTTTCAACACAAGTCAAGTCATCTAATTGTTCTTGCCCAGAATAATTAACACCTTCAATACCAGGAGATCCTTTACGATCAATGAATACACAGAGCTTTCTGCCATATTTTCTAGCTCTCATCCTGACGAATTGATCGATTTCTCCACTGATACAACTCACGCTTTTTCCATCAGCATCTGTGCGATAAACCCCTCCGTTAGAACCATCAAATATTCCGTCATTTGACATTGAACATTTATCTTTATCAATTTTAGAAACTGTCATCTCCATACAAACATCGTGACCACACCAAGGAGTAACTGAAGGAGGGCTGAGGATTCCATCTGCCACATCAATTCGACATTCTCTTGCCCCACAAACAGAAAATTCGCCAGAGCTTCTATATCTTGTGCAAGCAGTAATTTTATATTCAGGGTCACGATATTGACTGTAAGCTACCCGAGCTGGGCCTTTAATGTAAGCAGCCTCATCCGAAGGTATTCCGTTGGCAACGGAAAGGGCATATTGAATAATGGCAGTAATAGGGTTAAAGGCAAACCCATAGGTATCAACACCACAAACAGAAATATATCCCAAGCCCCTAGTTCCATTGCTTCCAACATTACAAACTCCAGGTGAACTAACACCTACATTAGCACCTCCGAGAAGATGCCACCAAACCAAACCAAGAGGATCAGACCAGCCATATCCTAAGTCTCTCAATTCGTTTGTTCCATTGTCAATATCGTAACATAAATCAGGAGATATCGACTGCATAATGCTCGTTATAGCACCTGAATCAACAGTTGAGTCAATTCTGCCGCCAATTTCTGGATCGGTACTTTTATTTAAAAGGTAGTCTGGTGGGGTTGGCCTGTAAAACCAGGCATCATAAATATCGGGAGTTGTAGAATCTTCATCAGCGGGAGCAACAGCATCAAAACATTCAATCTCATTATCATTTGCCACTAAATTACAATCGATGATCTTATGGCATAATCCAGAATTACAAGTCTGAATTTTAGTTCCAACAACGCAACCATTGGCAGCAGGACAGCTCTCGCCAGCTTCGCAACCAATGCAAGTATCACAATTCACGCTGTCCATAACAGTAGCAGTGACTTCACTTTGATTTGCCTTAGTACATAAAAATGATCTAATTGCCACCGGCTCACAAGCAACTCGATTACATAAACCACCAGTAATTGGCATGTTACCATTAATATATTGCTCATAAGCATCTTTATAATCAGAGCCTTTATTTTCAATAATACTAACCTCACCAGAACCACAAGCTGCAAAATCTGGGGTACAATCGTGAATTTTACACATCGAATTATTAGGACTATGCTTAACATATTGAAGATTGGCGGCACTGTTATTGTCAAAAAAATCGTAACATTTAAGACCCTCCCCATCACAATATTTCTTGTCTGAGTTTTCAAATCTATTATCAGGAGTTGCAAGCTCTAAATGTGAAAGCATATTACATTTAGAAATATCACAATTTTTGCCAACCCCACTTGAAATAGGAGTGTCGGAAGCTGACATTTGGTGGCATTTACGAAAAACACAATTAGAGCAATCACTAACATTAGAATCACAAGCTTCTCCACAAAAACGGATTGAATCTTTATTGTGTAACCCTCCACTCGCTATCGTAACGCAATTAACACCAGAAACAGCCCCAACACCAGATGGTAAATCTGAACATAAAGGCATATTAATTAAATCGGCACAATTATTTCTTGGATCAGCTGCTGCCGTGGTAAATGAAGTTATTGATTTACAAGGAGGTAGTGGTTCTCCAAGAGGAGCGTAGTAACAATTATATCCAGAGTTATTGTCAGGATTTTTTGCATCAGCCAAAGAGAAAGAAGAGCAGGAAACGGGTTTACAATTATTAGGTGGGAATGTGGTGTTTAAAGGGCTGGAAGCTGTGCAATCTATATTTATATTAGCACTAGGTGTGTTAGTGGAAAAATAAAAAACGCCTCCAAACAAAAATAGCCATAGAAAAGTCATAGAAATTAAACGACTTTTCTGGCTAAAATATTTTACAGTTTTTTTTATTTTTCTAAGAAAACTAACCACCAATTAACCTTAAATTTCAATTATTGGCAAGCTAAGCATTCTTCATATTTATCTTGCCCGGAATTATCTTGAGATTTATTAAGTGTAGTGTTTTGAGGGCTAAAATCAATTAGATTCTCCGTAGTTTTGTGAGAAACCTTATCTGCTCTTTGAATAGAAGTAGATCTACAATAATAAAGGCTTTTAACACCTTTTTGCCAAGCTCTAAAATGCATTTCATGAAGATCTTTCTTAGAAGCATCTCCCGGCATGAATAAATTCAGGCTTTGAGCCTGACAAATATATTCACTTCTTTCAGCCGCTAAATCTACAACCCACCTCTGATCAACTTCAGGAGCAGTTTTGAAAACCAATTTTTCATGTTCGTCAAGGAAGTCTAAATGTTGAACAGAACCTTCATTGGTGGTAATTGAAGACCAGATATCATCAGTGTTTCTACCTTTTTGATCGAGCAATCTAACTAGGTTTTTATTACGAACATTAAACGAACCCGTCAAAGTTTTTTGAGTAAAACTATTGGCTGCATAAGGCTCAATTCCAGGAGAAGAATTTCCAGCAATAATTGAAATTGAAGCTGTTGGTGCAATAGCCATTTTGTTAGAAAATCTTTCATTAATTCCAACTTCCGCAGCGTCTGGACAAGCTCCACGCTCGTCAGACAAAACTTTTGAAGCTGCATCAACTCTAGATTTAATATGTTGAAAAACTTTCTTATTCCAAACTTTAGCCATAGCAGATTCCATCGGCACATTTTTACCCTGTAAGAAGGAATGGAAACCCATAACACCAAGACCAATACTGCGTTCTCTCATGGCAGAATATTTAGCTTTAGCCATTGAATCTGGAGCGTTATCAATAAAATCTTGTAAGACATTGTCTAAAAAGCGCATAATATCTTCAACTATCTGCTTATCATCTTTCCATTGGTCAAAATATTCCAAATTCAGAGAAGACAAACAGCAAACCGCTGTTCTATCTTTACCCAAATGATCAATTCCAGTTGGAAGAGTAATTTCACTACAAAGATTAGAAGTTTTAACCTGCAAACCCAATTCTTTGTGATGTTTTGGAATAGAGCGATTAACAGTGTCAATAAACAACATGTAAGGCTCGCCGGTTTCAATGCGAGTGGTAATTAATTTAATCCAGATGTCTCTAGCTCTAACTTTTTCAACTACTTGTCTTGTGTAAGGGCTTTTAAGTTCCCATTCTTTATCTTTTTCGACTGCCTTCATGAAAGCGTCAGTTATGGTGATTCCATGATGTAAATTTAAAGAACGACGATTTGGATCTCCACCAGTTGGGCGACGAACATCAATAAATTCTTCAATTTCAGGATGGTCAATTGGCAAATAAACCGCAGCGCTTCCTCGTCTTAAGCTGCCTTGAGAAATTGCCAAAGTTTGAGAATCCATAACTTTAATGAACGGAATAATTCCTGAAGTTTTACCATTGCCACGAACGGTTTCTCCAATTGAACGTAGATTTCCCCAATAACTGCCA
>JBLHVR010000046.1:0-12216 GCA_047628655.1 Lentimonas sp. | reverse complement strand
AGATTGATTAATCCTTCAGTATTCTGATTGTAAACTTTTAAACGATTTCTTACCGTGTTTTCATTATCGTCACTTCGACTACTAAATTCAGCAAATCCGCATTTGTCGCAGGTCTCTTTTAATTTCGGTTGTTTGAAAAAATGATTATAAACAGAACCACATTTTGCACATGAAAAACGACCAGAAATTCTTTTTATCAATACATCATCATCAACATCAATATTTATTACTATATTAATTTTTCTCTCCAGACCGATCAACATATGATCTAAAGTGATTGCTTGTTCAAAGTTTCTTGGAAAACCATCTAAAATAAAACCATTACCACAATCATCTTCATTGATTCTACTCTTAATAATACCGACCATAACTTCATCTGGAACCAAATTACCTGAATCCATATAACTTTTTGCTAGGTTACCGATCTCACTTTTATCACCCACTTCTTTCCTAAGAATATCTCCAGTAGAAATATTAGGAATTTCTAACTTATCTGCCAATAAAGATGACTGAGTTCCTTTTCCAGAGCCGGGGGCCCCAATAAAAATTATATTAACCATATATATTAATTATGCTCTTAATTTAACACGTTTTCTTTTTCCTGTATTATTGTATTTTCCAGAAAACAAGTGTGACTGAACTTGGTTTACCAAGTCTAATATAACATTCACAACAATCAGAACTCCCGTTCCGCCAATATGGAGGGGTATAGAATAGTTAACAATCAAAATTTCTGGAAGGACACAAACAAATATCAAATAGACTGCTCCAAGCAATGTTAGTCTAGAAATTATCTTGTCCAAGTAGTTAGAAGTGCTATCACCAGGTCTTATACCCGGAATAAAACAATTACTCTTTTTCAAGTTAGAGGCTACATCCTTAGTATTAAATATAATCGAAGAATAAAAGAAAGAGAAAAACAAAATCAAAGCAGAGAATACAATTAAATAAAGCGTACTACCTCTTGACATTATAGACAGAATAGCATCCCCGGCTCCGCCAGAAAACTGTGCAATTGCTGATGGAAACATCAGAATAGAACTAGCAAAAATCGGGGGTATGACTCCAGAAATATTGATTTTAAGAGGCAAGAAAGATGAGTCAGCCATTCCATTAACTCTCATCATCGCACCATTTGGATATTGGATTTTTATTCTTCTGTAGGTTTTTTCAACAAAAGCAACCAGAGCAACAAATAATACAAAGGAAAGAAAAAATATAAAGACAAACAACAAAGAATAAGCCCCACTTTTAGACAAATCCAAAAATTGAGAGAACGTAGTAGGAATTGATGATATGATACCAACAAATATAATAAGAGAAATTCCGTTCCCAATACCAGAGGCAGTAATTCTTTCACCAAACCACATCAACATCACAGTCCCCCCAACCAAACTAACGCAAGTTGTCCACATAAAAATATTGGAATCACTGATAAACATATTATTACCAGATGAAGATAGTGCGTAATAAACACCAATAGATTGGAAAAAAGCCAAGAATATAGTTAGATATCTAGTATATTGATTAATTTTGGCCCGCCCATATTCACCATCCTTCTTTAAAGCCGCTAACCCTTTGTACATTGAAGTCAAGAGTTGCATTATAATAGAAGCTGTGATATAAGGCATGATATTGAGGGCAAATATGCTCATTCTTTCCAGAGCTCCGCCTGAAAACAAATTGATCATACCAAACATACTCGCGCCTTCACCAGTAAAGAACTTCTGGATAACATCACTATTAATACCAGGAATTGGAACAAAAGTTCCAAACCTATAAATCAATAAGATAAAAAGGGTAAATAATATTCTTTTTTTTAAATCGGAATTTTGCACCTTAATTTGATAAATTATAGACCATTTAGTGTAAAGAATAAGGGGGATTTAAGAGATAACTCCCCCAGAAAAGATTGGTTAACCAGCAAATGATTGGGCTTTCTTAGAATAAAAATCAACTTGAAAAGTAACTTTTGAAGTAATTTTTTCCTTACTGCTCATGATAAGCTTTACCTTGGATGTTTTTTCGCTTATTAGCCCAGCATCAAAAAGTTTATCTTTTGTGATAGTCGTAGATGAATCAATAACCTTTCTATCAATGAAGGACAGGACGTCGTTTAAATTAACAACTTCATATCTCTCTTTACGATGACTATTAAATCCTCTTTTTGGCAAGCGCATGTGGATAGGAGTCTGACCACCTTCAAAACCATTGATAGCAACTCCACTTCTAGATTTTTGACCTTTTACACCATGGCCACTAGTTTTTCCAGTTCCAGAACCGATACCGCGACCGACTCTTTTACATTTGTTTGTTTTTAATTTTGCAATATTATTTAAAGCAGTAGACATGATGGAGATTTTATAAAATTATATATCGGAAACTTTAATCAAATGGCTAACTTTTTTCACCATACCTATGACACCTTCAGATGCCACCAATTCAGATGTTGTATTAATACCCCTTAACCCCAATCCGCACAAAGTTGCTTTTTGTCTTTTTACCAACTTATTGTCGCTTTTTACTTGAGTTAAAGTAATTTTTTTGTTTAAAACTTTGTCAAATGACATAATTATGCCTCACCGTTATTGTTGTTAGTATTGGTCTTGAAAATAGCATTTCTTCTTTTAATAATTTCAGAAATATCTTTAGATCTTTTTTCAGCAATGCTTCTTGGAGAAGATAATTTACCTAAAGCCTGAAAAGTTGCCCATACCATATTGTAAGGGTTTGAAGTTCCTATTGACTTGGAAACAATATCATTAATCCCAGCGCATTCAAATATTGCACGCATCGCACTTCCGGCGATAACACCCGTTCCTGCAGGAGCTGATCTCAGATTAACTTTTGCCGAACAAAATCTTCCTTCTACATCATGATGAATAGTTCTTCCTTCTTTCAAAGAGACTTTAACCAATGATTTTCTTGCTGCTTCAAATGCTTTGTGCGTTACCTTTCCCGAATCCAACTTTACCATTTTTATCACCAACAATAACCAATACAGCAAAAGAAAAGTTTTTACCACCTTTTACAGTCTTGGAAACTTTATTAACAGAAATTAATTTTTCCGTTAGATCAACTGAGTTTTTATTTTGAGCTGAGTTTTTATTAGGTTTTGACATCAGATTTTATTTATTTTTATTAAAATTTAAGACCAGCTTCTCGGCAAGATTCTGCCACAGCTTTAATTCTACCACTATAGCAATAAGAACCTTTATCAAAAACAACATCAACAACTCCATTGTCAACACAACTTTTTGCAAACTTAGAACCAACGATTTTTGCAATATCAATACCTTTGCAATCTTTTAACTCTTTCTTATCAATAACAGCTGATGAACATGAATTCAAAACATTACCATCAATACCAATCAATTGGATATAGATATTTTTATTAGATCTAAATACAGATATTCTTGATCTATTACCTCTGTTTCTTTTTTTGATGTTATTTCTAACTCTTAATTGTCTTTTTTCGGAACCACTAATTGAAGATGACATATCGAATATTAATTAAATTTATTTTTTCTTACCTTCTTTACGGACAATTCTTTTTCCAGAAATTTTTATACCTTTTCCCTTGTAAGGTTCAGGCTTTCTAAAAGAAATAATCTCTGAGGCTACTTGACCAACCATAACTTTGTCATCACTGGTTAGAGTGATTAGGTTTGGCTTTTCAAAAACCGCAGAAACATTGTCCGGCAAAAGATAATATATTTCATGGCTATATCCCAAACTTAAAATAATTCCAGATTTATCAACCACGGCTTTATAACCTACCCCATTGACTTCCAAAACTATTTTGAATGGTATTTCTAAGCCAGCAACAATATTTTTTATATTGCTTCTATCCATACCAACATTAATTGAAGCTTTATTAAAACCATCTTTTGCAGATAGTTTTATTAGACCATCATCACAAATTACATCCACAGAGGGCATAACCTGATAGGTCTTTTTTACCTTACCATTATCAAAACTGATTACACTACCACTAATATTAACTTTAATAGTACTAGGCAACTTTACTGGTAATTTACCAACTCGTGACATAACTTTTTTACAAATTAATTAAAATATTCTTAACAAAACCTCACCGCCGACTCTAATCTCTCTTGCTGCGTGATCTGTTATGATACCACCAGAAGTTGATATTAATACCGTCCCTAAACCATTTTTTACAACTGGAATTTGATCGGCAGAGCAATAAACTCTTCTTCCTGGCGTTGAAACAACAGAAATCTGACTAATAACTGGACTAGAAAGATGATATTTTAATTGAATATCAAATTTATCCATATTATTTTTCCCAGCAATTTTGCTGTAGTTGAGAATATAACCCTCTTCCTTTAAGACTTTTAATATAGATTCTCTTAGGTTTGAAACCGGAGAAGTTACAACTTTTCTACCAACCATGTAACCATTTCTAATTATGGTCGCTAGATCTGAAACTGAATGATTAACTGACATCGTAAATTACCAACTTGATTTAATTAATCCAGGAATTTGACCCCAAGAAGCTAGTTCTCTTATGGCTATCCTAGACAAGGAAAATTTTCTATAAACACCTCTTGGCCTGCCCGTCAGGCTACATCTATTTCTATATCTTATCTCAGCACTATTTCTTGGCATTTCCGCCAACTTTATTTGAGCTTTAAGCCTATCTTCAAAAGGAAGTTCGACGTCATTTGCTATTTTTAGCAACGCAGTTCTTTTTGATTTTAACTTGGTAGACAAAGATTTTCTTCTTAAATTCTTTTCGATTGAACTTTTTTTAGCCATGATATTTTATTTAATAGGAAGATTAAGCTTTTTTAATAAGTAAACTGATTCTTCTTTAGTTTTAGCATTGGTAATAATGTTAATATTCATACCAAATGATTTTAATATATTATCCAAATCAACTTCCAAAAATACACTATGTTCTTTTAGTCCAAAACTATAGTGACCACTCTGGTTAAATCCCCTAGGAGACAAACCCCTAAAATCCCTAACTCTTGGCAAAGCAATATAGATTAAACGATCAAAAAATTCATACATTTTTTTTCCTCTAAGGGTAACCATGCAACCAATTGCCATTTCTTCTCTCAACTTAAATGTCGCAATAGATTTGCTAGAACGAGTCAAAACTGCTTTTTGACCAGCAAGAGCAGAAACTTGACTTGATAAATATGAAAGAAATTTAGTATCACTATCAACAGCCTTAATTCCAACATTAATACTAACCTTGGTTAATTTAGGAATTTCCATATTATTCTTGTAAGAAAACTGCTTTTTTATATCAGCGATATTCTTCTTATATAATTCTTGTGTGTAAGACATCGTTTTTTAAATTTTCAATTATTTAATCTATTTTTTTACCAGTTTTTCTAGAAACTCTAATCTTTCTACTAAACTCTTTTCCTTCTCCGTCATTAACTTTAAAAGCGATTTTTACTGGCTTTTCATTTTCAACATGAGAAATATTAGAAATATGGACAGTGCTTTCTTTCTTAATAATTTCCCCAGGCTTATCAGAAGTTGGTTTCTTGTGAAAAGTAACCATATTAACACCGCTTACAATAACTCTATTGTTATTGATCGATAAAATATTTCCTATCTTTCCTTTACTTGATCCGGAAAGAATTATGACTTGGTCATTTTTTTTAAATTTAAGTGCCATTTATAGTACCTCTGAAGCAAGTGAAACGATCTTTAAGAAATTTCTTTGTCTGACTTCTCTAGCAACCGGACCGAAAACACGGGTAGCTAAAGGTTCTCCGTCTTTATCAACCAAAACAATAGCATTATCACCAAAAACAATAAAACTACCATCTGGTCTGACAGTTTTACTTCTAGTTCTAACTACTACTCCCTTAGCAACTTGACCTTTTTTTACTTTTGATCCTGGTATAACACTAGTGATCGAAACCACAACAATATCACCAATCGCAGATGAAATCATATGATGACTTCCACCTAAGACTTTAATACATCTAGCAGCTTTTGCTCCCGAGTTATCAGCAACCACCAATTTTGTTTGCATCTGAATCATTTTACTTCCTTTTAATTAATTAATAACCATCTTTTATTTTTAGACATTGGCCTAGTCTCAACAATAGAAACCTCTTCTCCAATATTTAATTTCTTATCACCTTCATAATGAACTAAATATTTTTTATGAGAAGTAAGGTATTTTCCGTACTTTTTATGAGCCTTATATAAAGTAGTTTCTGCCTTAAAAGTCTTATTGTCGATGATATTTAGAATTTTTACCTTCATAGTTATTTTGTATCATTAAGCTTGGTGAACAATCTAGCAATTTCTTTTTTAGTGTTTTTGATGTTTTTAACAACCTCAGAATCACCAGAAGAGCGCTTTATTCTTATCATTAAAAGATCTTTTTTCTTTAATGATATATCTTGTAATATAGATTTTTTATCTTCAATTTTTGACATAATGTTAAATCAAATTAATAATTTTAGTCTTGAATGGTAGCTTTGCGGATGCTTTGTCTAAAGCCATGATTGATGATGCTTCATCAACTCCATCAATTTCAAAAATTACTCTACCAGGCTTAATCTTAGCAACATAGTATTCAACACTACCTTTACCACTTCCCATTCTAACTTCGGCTGGTTTTTTTGTAACCGGAGTATGAGGAAATACTGAAATCCATAGTTTTCCAGCTCTTTTCATATAACGACTCATAACCTTTCTAGCTGACTCAATTTGCTTAGAGTTTAACTTGCAAGGCTCCAAAGCTTTCAGGCCAAAAGAACCATAAGTTAGGCTATTTCCAGAATTTGCATTTCCTAAAATTTTCTTTCCGCCTTTTTGGGCTTTTCTATATTTTGTTTTTCTTGGTACCAACATAATTATAGTCTAAATTATTTTTTATCAATAAATCCTTTGCAAACCCAAACTTTTACACCTATTACCCCGTAAGTTGTATGTGCATTTGCAATAGCATAATCTATATCGCATCTTAAAGTATGTAAAGGAATGGATCCTTCTTTATACCACTCGGTTCTTGCTATTTCAGCTCCACCAAGTCTTCCAGAACATGATACTTTTATTCCTAAAGCTCCATATTTCATGGCTGATTGCATAGATTTCTTCATAACTTTTTTGAATGCAGCGCGACTTTCTAACTGCTTAGCTATGTTCTGAGCAATTAAAGATGCATTCATATCAGGTTTATCAACCTCAACAATTTTAACTTCAACCTTGCTACCAGAAATTTTTTCTACTGCTTGGTTAATTTTTTCAATATCAGCACCTTTTTTACCAATAAGAACACCTGGTTTAGAGGTTTTAATTATTAGATGAACTCTATCTGCAGGTCTTTCAATTATTACATTTGAAATACCGCAATGAGCATATTTGGTTTTAATAAATTTTCTAATTTGAACATCATTAACCAGTTTTGTGGCATATGATTTTTTATCAAACCAAACTGATTCCCAATTTCTTTTATTTAGTATTCTAAAACCGACCGGATTAACTTTTTGACCCACTGTTTTTACCTCGTTTTATTAATTTTGTTTTTCTACCAATACAACCCTGATGTTGCTAAAGGTTTTTTCTATTTTACTAGATCTACCTCTAGCTCTAGCGCTGAATCTTTTTAATACAAATGCACGACCGACATCTATTCTTTTTATGAATAAATTATCAACATCCATATTATGATTATTTTCGGCATTTGACATAGCTGAATATACTAGGTCCCTAACTGGACCAGCAATTTTCAAGTTACAAAATTTTAATTTTGTAAGAACTTCAGCAACAGAAAGATTTGTCAGATTTCTAGTTAATTTAATAACTTTTAATGGACTAGACTTTACCGCATTTAAATATGCGACGGCCAACTTTTCTTCCTCGTTATTTTGTTTTTTTTCCTTAGTTACAGACATATTATTTTAAGACTTTTTAATAGTTTTATCACCAGAGTGACCATAAAAAGTTCTGGTAGGAGAAAACTCACCAAACTTATGACCAACCATACCTTCGCTTACCAAAACAGAAACAAATTTTTTCCCATTATGAACCGCAAAATTAACACCAACAAACTGTGGAAGGATTGTAGATCTTCTAGACCAAATTTTAATAATCTGCTTTTTAGAAGAACTGTTATATTCTTTAACTTTATTCAATAGATAACCATCAACAAATGGTAATTTCCAGGACGATCTAGGCATAATTTATTTTAAATTTTATTTTTTATGACGGCTTTTAACAACTAGTCGATTTGATTTCTTTTTTGATCTAGTTTTTTTACCTTTAGCCGACTTACCGGTTGGAGATACTGGATGACGACCTCCTGAAGTCCTTCCTTCTCCACCACCATGAGGGTGATCAACTGGGTTCATCGCAACCCCCCTAACAGTTGGTCTAATACCAAGCCACCTAGATCTTCCGGCTTTTCCGATAGAAACATTTTTATTATCTGGATTGGAGACGGATCCAATAGTAGCTATACAATCAAGTAGAAATAATCTAATTTCTCCAGATTGCATCTTTACTAAACCATATCCAGCATCTTTACCAACTAACTGAACATAAGTTCCAGCTGATCTTGAAATAGCAGCGCCACATCCAGGCTTCAATTCTAGATTGTGAATTATTGAACCAATTGGAATAACAGAAAGTGGCATAGCATTACCGATCTTGATGTCGATTAATTCCTTAGAAGAAATTATTTTGTCACCAACTTTTAATTTATGAGGGGCTATTATATAAGAATAAACACCATCAGTATATTTTACTAGAGCAATAAAAGCTGTTCTATTTGGATCATATTCAATTCTTTCCACTACTGCTTCAAGATCAAATTTGTTTCTCTTGAAATCAATAATACGATAAGACTTCTTATGACCGCCAGACTTATGCCTAACAGTTATGCGCCCATTATTATTTCTTCCAGCGTGAACATTAGTATTGGTAGTTAATATTTTTAATGGAGAAGATTTCCATAAATCACTCCTATCAACTAACTTCAACTGTCTTAGAGCTGGGGTAATAGCCTTGTAATTTTTAATTGCCATTTTCTAATTTAAACCCTCAAAATTGATTGATTGACCTTCCTTAATAGTAACTAAGGCTTTTTTATAAGATGACCTTTTTCCAATAATTCCTTTAAATCTTTTTACTTTGCCGGAAACATTAGCAATATTAACTTTAGATACATCCACAGAAAATAATGTTTTCAACAAAGACTTAATCTCGCCTTTGCTGCAATTTTTACTTACTTCGAAGCAATACTTATTTTGCTCAAGCTGTTTATTGGATTTTTCCGTATAGATCAATCCTTTAATTTTATCGTATTTAACTGCACTCATTACAATGCCACCTCTTTAATTGTTTGAAACAAATCCTTATCAAGGATAAGAAAGTCTGAATTTAAAATGTCATAAACATTTAAACCTTTAAAATTCAAGGCCTCTACATTTTTAATATTTCTTACTGATCTAGTAAGATTTAAACTAGAATTATCTTTATCTTGGTACAGAAATAGTGCTTTACTTATATCATTAGATTTAAGCAGCTTGTCTACCTGAGAAGTTTTTAATTCAGAATTAAACCCTGAAAATAAAATAACTTTATTTTCTTTGAATTTAAGTCTAATAACATCAGCAAGAGCTATTTTTACAATTTTCTTAGGCAAGCTATATTCAAACGATCTAAATCTTGGTCCAAAACAAGTTCTTCCGCCCCTAAATTGAACGGATCTCTTACTTCCTTGTCTTGCGTGACCAGTACCTTTCTGTTTATGAGGCTTTGCCGTTGTTCCTGAAATCTCTGACATAGACTTAGTATGTGCAGAACCAGATCTTCTTTTTGATAATTGCCAACCCAAAACATAGGCAGCGGCTCTTGGTCTTTCCAATCTTAGTTCATCACCAAAATCAAAATCAACACTTTCGTTTGTAACTTTCAAGCCATCAAAATCAATATTTCTTAAATCAGCCATAATATATCTAATTAGTAATTTTTATTACAATATCACTACCTTTACTTCCAGGTATAGCACCTTTAATTCCAATAGTTTTATTTTCTTTATTAATTAGTAAAATTTCTAAATTTTTTACCGTAATATTATCAACACCCATGTGTCCGGCCATTTTTTTTCCTTTAAAAACTTTACCAGGATCTTGACATTGTCCGGTTGAACCATGAGATCTGTGAGATATTGAAACACCATGACTGGCTTCAAGTCCAGCAAAGTTATGTCTTTTCATAGCACCAGCGAAACCTTTACCATTGGAAATTCCACTTACGTTAACAAGGTCGCCTTCTTTAAGAACAGTGTCTGCGTCAATAACATCGCCAACTTTATGAGCGAAATTTTTATTTACTCTACATCCATAAATTTTTTTATGAACAGGAATATCTTTTTTAAGAAAAACGCCTGAAATTGGCTTAGAAACTTTTTCTGGCTTAGTCGCTTTGTCGAAACCTATTAACACATTGTCAAACTCTTTATCAGAGTTAACAGTTAGGTCAAGAATACAATTATCATATAGTTGGACCATGGTAAAAGGTACAGCTGCTCCACTCTCTTGATAGAGGTGGGTCATTCCAATTTTTTTGGCAATTAAATTCATCATTAGTTACTAGCCCCGTTAATTGCAATTTTAATGTTAACGCCTGATGAAAGATTTAACTTCATTAGCGCATCCACAGTTTGAGCGGTTGGAGAAATGATCAATAACCTTTTTGAAGATCTGATCTCAAATTGTTCCCTAGAGTCTTTATCGACATGAGGTCCACGAATAACTGTAAATTTTTGGATCTTGGTTGGCAAAGGTATAGGTCCTTTTACAGCCGCACCGGTTCTTTTCACAGTATTAATGATTTCTTGCATCGCTTTGTTCAATATTACATGATCAAAAGATTCCAGAGATATTTTAATTCCTTCCTTACTACTCATAATAAATTTTTATTTTCCACGTTCAAAATTAATTTTGAAATATGTCTTGAAACAAATATTCTGTAAAAAAATTACAAAATACTTTACTTAGCTATAATCTTTATAATTATTTAACGATCTTAGCAACAACACCAGCACCGACAGTTCTTCCACCTTCGCGAATAGCGAAGCGAAGACCTTCTTCCATGGCGATGGGAGCGCCCAATTCAACATTGATTTTAACATTATCTCCTGGCATTACCATTTCAGTTCCTTCATTAAGAGTAACTGACCCTGTAACATCTGTAGTTCTGAAATAGAATTGTGGACGATAATTTTTGAAGAATGGAGTATGTCTTCCACCTTCTTCTTTGGTAAGGATATAAACTTCAGCTTCAAAAGTTGTGTGTGGATTGATTGTTCCTGGCTTGCAAAGAACTTGACCTCTTTCGACGTCTTCTTTTTTAGTTCCACGAAGTAGGATACCAGCATTATCTCCAGCACGTCCTTCGTCAAGAAGTTTTCTAAACATTTCAATACCAGTACAAGTGGTTTTTTGAGTGTCTCTGATACCAACGATTTCTAATTCTTCGTTGATTTTAACAATACCTCTTTCGATTCTTCCAGTAACTACCGTTCCTCTTCCTGAGATAGAGAAAACATCTTCTATTGGAAGTAAGAATGGCTTGTCAGTAACTCTTACTGGCTCAGGGATTGATTCATCAACCGCATCCATTAAAGCTTGCATTGATTTTTCACCGATATCTGAATCTTCACCTTCCAGGGCTTTCAAAGCAGAACCTTTGATAACTGGGATATCATCACCTGGGAAACCATATGAAGTTAGAAGTTCGCGAACTTCCATTTCTACTAATTCCAAAAGCTCTTCATCTTCAACAGCGTCAACTTTGTTCAAGAAAACAACAATTGAAGGAACTCCAACTTGTTTAGCAAGAAGAATGTGTTCTCTAGTTTGTGGCATTGGTCCGTCAGTAGCTGAAACAACCAAGATTGCACCATCCATTTGAGCAGCACCAGTGATCATGTTTTTTACATAATCGGCATGTCCTGGACAGTCAACGTGAGCGTAATGTCTTTTTTCTGTTTCATATTCAACGTGAGCAGTTGAGATAGTGATTCCTCTTTCTTTTTCTTCTGGAGCACCATCGATTTGATCGTATCCTCTTGCTTCAGCATTACCTGATTTTGCAAGATATGAAGTGATTGCAGCCGTTAGAGTTGTTTTTCCATGATCAACGTGACCGATTGTTCCGATGTTGACATGTGGTTTGGCGCGAGAGAATTTTTCTTTTGACATTGTT
>JBLHVR010000045.1:0-12514 GCA_047628655.1 Lentimonas sp. | reverse complement strand
TGTAAATTTGCTAAAAAGATTGCCTGTGAACTAAATGAACAAGGCTTCGTAATCGCCTCAGGAATGGCAAGAGGAATTGACAGTTCCGCTCATCAAGCTTCTCTTGAGAAAGGTACAATCGCCGTTCTTGGTGGCGGAATTGACAATATTTATCCATCAGAAAATAAACCTCTCTACCAACAAATTGCTCAAAAAGGCCTGATAATTTCAGAAAATCCCTTTGGATATTCCCCAATTCCGTCCAGTTTTCCACGCAGAAACCGCATTGTTTCAGGAATAAGCTTGGGTGTAATTGTTGTTGAGGCAACAATTCGATCTGGAACCTTAATCACCGCCAGATGTGCAAATGAGCAAGGAAGAGAGGTTTTTGCCGTTCCAGGATCACCTTTCGACCCCAGATGCCAAGGATCTAACCGCCTAATTAAAGACGGAGCAACTTTAATTGAAAATGTGGATGACATAACTTCTTCACTAATAATTCCAATGCACCAAAACGGAAACGAAACCTTTATGGAGCCCGAAGGAGATAAATTTGGTCATTTTCCAGCCAAAATACCAAATCAAAATGATGTTGAATCGGCACAAGAGATAATTTTAGGAAGACTAAACCACAGCTTTATTGCAATTGATGAAATTACCAATAACCTACAAATTTCCACCAGAATAATCAATGTAGCTTTAATGCAATTAGAGCTTTCAAATAAAATTGAGAATTTCAGGGGAAAAATTTGCTTAAAAGCCTAATAAAGTTACAAATCAAATGTCACTCCTAAAAATATTCTCAAGATCGAAAACTAACGATAAATTAAGTAAATCCAGCAATTCATTTTCTGGAAAAATTAGCCAGATATTTACCCATAAAAAACTAGATACAGAAAAACTAGAAGAGCTGGAAGATTTGCTATTAATGAGTGATCTGGGAGCTGCCACAACTAATAAAATCATCGCTGATTTAAAGAAAAGTAAATTTAGCAAGGAAATTAGCGACAAAGAAATAAAGACATTTTTGCAAGATGAAATTATCCAAATTCTCCAACCTTGCGAAGAATCATTAAAAATTAACTCCAATCTCAAACCCCATGTCATAATCGTGAACGGCGTTAATGGCGCTGGAAAAACCACCACTATTGGCAAAATATCTAAAAACCTCACTGATTCTGGTAAAAAGGTAATGATCGGAGCTTGTGACACTTTCCGCGCCGGAGCTACCAATCAATTAAAAATATGGGCAGATCGCTCTAATTGCGAAATTACCAGCGCTTTAAAAGAAGGAGAAGACCCAGCTTCAGTGGCTCATCGCTCCTTAAAGAAGGCAATTGAAGGTGATTTTGATGTTTTACTAATTGACACAGCGGGAAGATTGCAGAATAAACAGAATTTGATGGATGAGCTCAGTAAAATTAACAATGTTCTCAGAAAAATAGAACCTTCAGCTCCGCACAATAATATATTAGTTTTAGACGCAACTAGTGGACAAAATGCCAGAAATCAACTTGAAACCTTCAACAAGATTGTGGGAATTAGTGGAATCATAATCACCAAGCTCGACGGAACCGCCAAAGGTGGAATTTTAATTTCTTTAGCTGAGGAATTTAAAAAACCAATTCACGCCATCGGAATTGGTGAAAAAATAGAAGATTTACAAGAATTTAACGCCAAGGATTTTGCTAAAAATTTAGTTGGTTAATTTGTAGCAATAATATTATTGACTATTTCCCAGATCCTATAATTTTCTGCAGAACCTTACCAAAAGGTGAGCAACAAGAGTAAGCTTTGTTCAATGTTGTTGATGGGGCCAAATCTGGTTCGCTGTTTAAAGGACTCCCCTCTGATAAAGCAGAATATCTGGTCTTGCCTCTTGCTCCTTTCTTAATAAGCTAGCCTGATCGCCTTCCTGATCAATTGCTTTTTTACCACAAAATCTACTTATCCATCTTTTAACCATTATTATTTAAACAATCTATTAATCCTTGCAAAATAACACTGGCAGCAATTTGATCAATCACAGCTTTTTTTCGTCCTTTTCTAGTTCCGGCCTTTCGCATTAATTCTTCCGCCTCATAAGAGCTCAATCTTTCATCAAAGAATATTATTTTTTGATCCGCCAGAAAATTATTCAAATTTCCAGTAAATTTGCGTACAAATTCACTCATCTTACTCTCACTATCATCCATGTTTAGCGGCAATCCGACCACTATTCCCACTATTTTACTCTCATCAATAATTTGTTTAATTTTAACAAAATCTTCCGCGTTACTTTTGCGAATAATGGTTGTTTTGGGGCTGGAAATATACCAATGATCGTCACAAATGGACACGCCAATGGTTTTTGTTCCCACATCCAGGCCAATCATTCGACCTTTTTTAGGTAAATCTTGCTGGAAATTAGTTAAATTTTTGTAGATCATTGAAAAACTCTAGTAATTTTTGAAGCGGCCAATAAAATGCAACCTAATCGTGAATTTATTTTAAATAAAAATATGTCAATTAACCAAAAAGATATTGCTAAACTATCTCGTCTTTCAAAAATTGAAATTGATGAAGACAAAAAACCGGAATTGGCACAAAAAATCAGTAAAATTTTAGACTGGATGGCAGTTTTAAATGAAGCTGAAACAAAAGATGTTAAGCCTCTTTTAAATGTTCACCAAATGAATATGCCGATGTCCAAGGACAAAGTTAGCGATGGAGGGCTCACCAAGCAAGTTCTAAAAAATGCCCCCAATGCACAATATGACTATTTTGCCGTTCCCAAAGTTATTGAGTAATCATATTGCGAACTTTTTGTAAATCTTCAATTGTATCCACCGAAATTGGATGAGAATCAACAATTTGAACCGCAATTTTCATTCCATTCTCAAGCGCCCTCAACTGCTCTAAACTTTCTCTTTTTTCTAAATTACTCGGATTCATAGAAACAAATTTCTCCAAAGCCTCTCTTTTATAGGCATAAATTCCAATATGATGAAAATATTCACCTTCTCCGTGAGGAATTGGGGCTCTAGAAAAATAAAGCGCATTTCCCAAGCCTTCTTCATTTAAAGCAGAAATGGCAATTTTTACCACATTGGGATTAGAAATTTCTTCCAAATCCTTAATTGAAGAAGCCACAGTGGCAATATCCGCATCACTATTGAGTGCTGCATCAGCCGCTTTTTGAATAATTTTAGGATCAATTATTGGTAGATCACCTTGCAAATTAACAATAATTTCAAAATCTTGATAATTATTAAGGCTTTTTAATGCCGCAAAAATTCTATCAGTTCCAGAAGGAAGAGTAGGATCAGTAATAACTGCCTTACCACCAATTTTTTCAATCTCATCAACAATTTCTTGGCAATCGCAAGCAACAATTATTTCACCTAAATTAGATTTCTTGGCCTGTTTCCAAACTCTGGCAATCATTGATTCCCCCAAAATATCGGCCAAAGGCTTATTTGGAAGCCTTGTTGAGGCTAATCTTGCAGGAATAATAATAAGAATTTTCGACATAAGTTTATTAAATGATTGATTAAGATAAGATTAATTCTTGACTTTTGCTTAGTGGAAATATTTAATGCACGACTCTCGGCTATCTAAGCAAGAGACAGCTTAATTATTACAATTAAAATTTAAATCTTTTTAAGTTTTTTTAAACACTCTCTTTTAAGAGCGCGTAGCTCAGTTGGTAGAGCACCTGACTTTTAATCAGGTTGTCGCAGGTTCGAACCCCGCCGCGCTCACCATTCCTCTCAGGATTGGTGAGTATTTCCCCTTCTAAAGCAAATATCTTGCAAGTCTTACTCCTACAAGCTATAATCCATACCTAGAACCTACTGCATTTAGGAAAATATTAACTACAAACCTACGCACAATAAAAGTTCAGCACACTTACAATAGACACGATGAAACCGCAGCAGGATCTACAAACTTTATAGGAGATCAAGATGAAAAAAATTTACTCAACAACCATTATTCTACTCACATTTATTTTTCTGCAATCTTGCACTGGCTACAGTACGAACTTAAATGAAATGGAAACATTGCAAGTCTCATCCACCAACGAAATTAAAAAAGGTGAATCCTGTAGCAGAAACCTTTTTGGTGGCTTTAAACTGCCTTATGTTGGCGATACAGCAATTAAACTCAGTGGAGATGAATCAGTGATCAGTGCTATTAAAGACGGAAAACTTACTAGTGTTTATGCCGTTGATAAATCAACAAGAAATTATTTTCTTTACAGCAGAAGATGTACCATTGTTTTTGGGAAGTAAGTTTTAGACATCGTTAATTAACTAACGATGTCTAAAACTTTGGTCCGTTATCATTCTTGTAGCAAACAACCTTCGATTTATTAAATTTAGACACTGCAATTCCTCTGCTATTTTTATTATTCACAAATTTAAAAAAACCCGCCGTATCTTTTCCTAGCTTCAAATAACTTTCCTCAACACTGTAAACTGGCATTATCCATTTACGATTTAAGTGAAATTGTAAATTACTATTCTCTCTTAAATCCAACGCGTATGGTTTTTTAATTCGATTGGCAATAATTGAAATTTGCTGTTTATGAGTAAATTTCATATTACCACCCGCACTTTCTGAATCACTGATATTGATTACAATTTCTACATTTTGCAAATCATCACGCAAAATTCGTTGCTTTTGAAAGAAATTGTGAGCTGGATGAGGGAAAATTGAAATAAAATCATCACCAAAATTAATCATCGGGAAAAACCCTTGTGAATATTTGGAAGTCTGGAGCGCTATTCTAAGGCCAATTTGACTAGAAATATTACCAATGATTATGTTTCCAAAAAAGACCTTTTTGTAGTGCCTTAAATCAACTGGGATAATTTTTTCATTTTTCTTAGAGTTTTTAACAGCCCGAATAATTGCTGAAAAAACACTAAGTTCATCTAGGGCAGAAATGCTAGGAACATCGATTATATGGCGTCTTTGAATTTCATTTTCACTCAATTTATCAAATAATGAATAACGAAAATTCAATTCATAATCAATTAAAGAACAATCAACTGACTTGGAAGGATCGTAAAAAGATGCGCAAGATTGCAAAGATAAGACTAGAATTGCAATAATGAGCTTATTTTTTATATCAAACACGCAAAGATCCACCAAATTTCTCACCGACAATTTTAGTGATTCTTTGACTAATTTCCTCAATTTCTTCGCTAGTTAAAGTTTTGACTTGGGGTTGAATTTGCACCGAAAAAGCTATGGATTTTTTATCTTCACCCAATTTATCATCTTCGTAAATATCGAATAAATTAACCTGACTGATTAGGCTCTTATCAACATTTTTTACTGTTTTTAATAAATTTCCCAGAGCAGTTTTTTTATCCAAAACAAAAGCAAAATCTCGACTTAAGGGCAGAAGATCACTGCAAATGAAGGCTTTCTTATTATCTTTCTTCTTTAAATTAATTGGTAATTTTTCGATTAACAATTCAAAAGCATTAACTCTTCCTTTAACAGCTAGTTTTTTGCAAATTTGAGGGTGAATTTCACCAAAATATCCAATAATGTTTTTGCCCATTTTAATGCAACAACTTCTATGTGGATGATAATAATTGGGAGCAGATTCTTCCAAAATGAATGAGTTTGCCGAAAAACCTACAGCTTCTAAGCAGTCAAAAAGATCTTTTTTAGCGTCAGAAACATCGAAACTTCTGCGGTCGGAATAATGATTTGGTTTATTATTTTTTCCAATTCTTACTCCAGCAGAAACATTTTCCTGGGCCTTAATTCCAACTCCACCAAAAATTCGACCAATTTCAAACAATGATTGGTCAGAAAATCCTCTCATTTGATTCTTTGAAATATTTTGTAATAAACCAACCAGCAAACTTGGCCTCATATAATTCATTTGGCTGGAAATTGGGTTTTTTAAAGCCAACTCTGGTTTAAATTCAGAAAATAAAGCAGATATTTTTTCACAAGTAAATGAGTAATTAATGCTTTCAATAAAGCCATTTGCAACCAATTTATTACTAATTATTTCAAATTCTGAAGCATTAATTTTTCCACTAGATATAATTTCTAAAGGATTAGATTTGATGTGATTAAAGCCATAAATTCGTATTATTTCTTCGATTAAATCTTGGTAAATAGAAATATCACTTCTGTGAGATGGAACCGCAACTTTTAATAAATTGTTTTTTTTCTCAGCAATTCCAAAACCAAGACTGACAAGGGTTTTATTGACAAATTCTGGGGAAATTTCAATGCCAATAATTTGCTCAATTTTTGTTAAATCAAATGCAATTTCAGGAGCTTGAGATTTACTACTTCCAGCTTCAGTAATATTGGAAATTTCACCACCGCAAATTTCTAAAATTAAATTTGCTGCCATTTTTAAGGCATTTTGAACATTTCCTAAATCAACGGATCTTTCAAAGCGATATCTGGCATCAGACAGAATATTTAATTTTCTGCCAGTTTTGGCAATATTCTCAGGATTGAAAAACGCTGCTTCTAGAAAAACATTTTCAACATCTTCCAAGATCATTGAATCGAAACCACCAATAATTCCAGCCAACCCTAGAACTTTTTCATCGTCAGAAATTATCAATTCTTCACCACCAAGATTGTAATCAATTTCTTTGAGTGATTTAAACTTCTCATCTTTTTTGGCATTTCGAACGGCAATATTACCTGATAATTTATCAGCGTCATAAGCATGTAGAGGTTGACCCAACATAAACATTACATAGTTAGTGATGTCGACAATAGTGGAAATTGAATTACAGCCAATGTCTTCAAGAGCATCTTTTAGCCATTTTGGAGCAGGTTTGTTTTGGACATTCTTGATAAAGAAACCGCCAAAATAAGCACAATTTTCACTTTGAATCTGAGCTTTAATTAATGATTCAAAACCACCATTAATTTCTTTAATTTCTGGCAATTTTAATGTTCCAATTCCTGCCGCAGCTAGATCTCTAGCAACTCCAAAAGCACCTAAGCAATCGCCACGATTTGGGGTAACATTAATTTCAATCACCACTTTATTAATGTTAAAAACATCACTAATTTTAGTGCCAATTTCAAACTTATCGTCAATTTCAATAATTCCATCAGAATCTTCTCCAATTCCAAGCTCACCTGCTGAACAAAGCATTCCTAAGCTTTCAGTTCCGGCAATTTTGGCCTTTTTAATCACCATTTTATTAGTTGGAATTGTGGAGCCAATTGGAGCTAAAGCCACTTTTAAATCTTTTCTAGCATTTTTAGCGCCGCAAACAATTTGTAAATTTTCTTTTTTGCCACAATCAACGATGCAAATTTGCAATTTATCAGAGTTTGGGTGAGGCTGAGCATCGATAATTTTGGCGACTGTAAAGGGTCCAAAAACCTCGACCTCATCTTCAACATTTTCCACTTCTAAGCCAATATTATTAAGCTTTTCACAAATTTCTGATAATGTAGCATTTGTCTCAAGATATTGTTTTAAGCCAGATAAGGTAAATTTCATTTGATTGTTATTGGTTAATTAGTTTTAATTCCTGCTTTTTCCAAGCTCTTACGGAGCCGCTTAAATTAACAATCTATTTTCAATTATGAAAGAAAAAACCCCGCAAATATTAGTCATTGATGATGACACCAGACTAAGAAGCTTGTTGGTGAAATATCTTCTTGATAATAAATTTGAAGTTTTAGACGCTGAAAACACCCTTAAAGCCAGAGAAATTCTAAGCGAAGTAAGGCCGGATATTATAATTGTAGATGTTATGATGCCGGGAGAAAATGGCATTGAATTTACTAAATGGATTAAAGCCAATTATGAAAGGTTGCCGGTTTTAATTTTAACCGCCAAAGGTGATGCAAATGACCGCATTAGCGGTTTAGAATCTGGAGCGGATGATTATATGGCCAAACCTTTTGAGCCAAAAGAATTGGTGTTGCGCCTGAAAAACATTCTACAAAGAGCTAAAATTCCTCACGAAGCGGTTGATGAAATTTACACTTTTGGCAGATACAGCTTCAATATTAAAGATTTACGCCTCAAAGATCGCGATGTTTACATTCATATTACTCAAGGCGAAGCTGGGTCGTTAAAACTTTTATGTCAAAGCGTTGGAAAACCAGTGACACGCGAAACAATGGCGGCATATTTTGGAGATATAGACCCGCGCAGTATAGATGTTGTGATGGCCAGGCTAAGACGAAAAATTGAAATTGACACCAAGAACCCAATTTATTTACATACCGTCAGAAATGAAGGTTATCTTTTACATACTGATCAATCATGAAAATTCTCTTTTGCGGCGATATCGTCGGTAAATCTGGCAGAAATGTTGTCGAAAAATATGTTCCTAAACTTAAAGATGAATTAAAGCTAGATTTAATCATCGCCAATGTTGATAACGCCTCTGGAGGATTTGGAATTAATAAAAACACCTTTGATGCGTTGGAACAAGTTGGTGTTGACATAATGACTGGTGGCGACCATATCTGGGACCAAAAAGACACTATCAGCTTCATTAATAATCATAAAAACCTCCTTCGTCCTTTAAACTTTCCACATGACACTCCAGGAAGCGGCGCCAGCATTTTTACCACCAGAAATGGTAAGAATATCCTCATAATTCATCTACTTGGACAAGTTTTTATTAAAAATAATTTAAACTGTCCATTTGAAACAATCGATAAACTACTAAAAAGCTATAAAATTGGCAAAAACATCGATGCCATAATTGTTGATATGCATGCTGAAGCAACTTCTGAGAAAATGGCAATGGGCAAATTTCTAGATGGTCGAGTTTCCGCTGTTGTTGGTTCCCACACCCATATTCCAACTAATGATTTCCACATTATGAAAAAAGGAACAGCCTATCAAACCGATACTGGAATGTGTGGCGATTATGATTCAGTTATTGGAATGCAAGAAGAGGTTCCCATAAAATCTTTCCTAAGTAAAAGAAGAGTTGGTAGAATGGAGCCAGCAAAAGGTGATGCAACTTTCTGCGCTGCTTTAATTGAAATTGATGATGAAACAGGCTTGGCTAAAAAAATTGAGGCCTTAAAGCTTGATGGAGTTTTAGCAAACTAAACAAATTTAGATAAAAAAATGATAAAGTTTTTTATTTTTACAATAATGATATTTGCTTCTTGCCAATCTCGCAGTGCCACCGTAAATTCTATCACCTCTAATATAGCGGCTCAATTTGGTGAAATTGGCATAGGAACATCAGCCGGAACATTTGAAACAAATTGCACAACAACTAGTGGAATAGTCAGTTATGGAGGATGTCAAGAAGGTTCAGTTTTAATAAATGCCACCACTCAGACTAATAGTGGCAGAGGAAGAAGAATAAGATTGTTTGTTAGCCCTAATCCCACATCTTTAAATGGACCTGGCGGTTCAATCTCTTTAGATTTAGGCCTTGATCCTAATGTTGTTTCGGGGTGCAAATTTAATAATAGTGGCTTCTTAAATTGCGTTAATAGTGGAAGCAGTGAAGGAGATGTTAAAATATGGAACCTTCCTCTAAAAGGAATATTGAGTAATATTGCAGCAAATCAGACAGATGGTAATTACAATGGTAGCTATTCAATTGTAGCTTGCAGCTGCTGTCATAAGACAAACTCTCCTTCCGGATGCCCACAAAAAGGCTGCCCAACCAATGTCTCGAGCTCAAGATGTCAGGCTCCTTGGGGAGCGGCTTTTGCTCCAATTAACATCAATTTATATGTGAGAAAAGCACTATCAATGGTTCAATCTCAAGCTCTTGATTTTGGCGATGTTGCACCTGATACCAATGGCGGAACTATAACAATGGATGTAAATGGTAATATAGCTGATAATGACGGCATTACAGTTATTAGTGGAACTTCTCAAATTGGAATATTTAATGTGGAAGGTGAGAATAATGCTAGCTATGCCATTACGAACACAATCTCAAACGCAACATTATCTGGGCCAGGAACTGCTATAAATGCTGTTTTATCTTTAACTTCTGGCGGAATTTCTAGAGTTCTCAATGGTTCTGGTCAAGATACTATCGGCATTAAAGGATCTTTAACGATAAATTCTAATCAAGCACAAGGTCCGTATGTGGGAACTTACGATGTTCAAATAGGATATAATTGATTTAGACAACTAAAGATTAAGCGAACCTGTGCTAAATTCTAGTGAATGATATTTAGGGGCAAAAATAACTAGCAATCCTAATTGCACAGTAACCGCTATAATACCAATTTGAAACACTGATAATATATTTTCCTCCTTGTTATTACTGCAATCACAATTTATTTAGAGTCGTATAGGCTTATAAGAAAAATAAAATTACTAAATTCCTAGATGCTCAAGCTCCTCCCCTTATTGTCTTCCGCTCATATTCCAACTAATGATTTCCAAAATATGAAAAAAGAAATTGCTTCTCAATCCATTACATAAATATACAAAAATCATAATTAAATTATTGAAATGTATTAATAAATTCCAATAAAAACCTTCCTAAGCAAGAGAGGATTTGATAGAATGGAACCTGCAAAAGCTTATACCACTTTTTTTAACCCCTTGATTGAAATTGATGATACGAAATATTTTGGTAAGTTTTTACTGCAAAAATTAAGGATAATAAATTAGTCATTGAAGGAAAAATTATGAAATATTTTATATGGATATTGTTAATATTTGTTTCTTTTGAAACAAAAGCTGCAACTGTAAATTCTATAACTTACACTTCAGCCCAATTTGGTGAAATTAGTGCAGGAACCACAATTGGAACATTCGAAACAGATTGTACCCCAACTGGTGGTATAATAAGCTATGGGGGATGCCAAGAAGGGTCGGTCTCAATTAACACAACAACAAATGCCAATAGTGGCAGAGGTAGAAGAATAAGATTATTCGTCAACCCAAAACCAACATCTTTGAATGGTACTGTTGGTTCCATCGCCTTAGATTTTGATATTGACCCTTCTGCAGTTTCTGGATGTAAGTTTAATAATAATGGTTATTTAAATTGTAACAATAACGGAAGTAGCCTTGGAGATCAAAAGGTTTGGACCCTTCCTCTAAAAGGAATATTAAGTAATATTACCACAAATCAAGCTAGTGGTGACTATAGTGGCAGCTATTCTGTCATAGCCTGTAGCTGCTGTAATAAAGCCAATGATCCTGTTGGATGTCCAACTAGAGGATGCCCTGGTAACAGTGGTAATGTGAGATGTCAGGCCCCTTGGGGAGCAACATTTACTGCTGCTGATATTAATTTATACGTTAGAAAAGCATTGTCGATAGCACAATCTCAAGATCTTGATTTTGGTGATGTGGTGCCCGATGCAGATGGAGGGATAATTATAATGGATACAAGTGGCAATATAGCTGATAATGATGGAATTTCAGTTATTGGAGGCACTTCTCAAACCGGAATATTCGATGTTGCAGGTGAAAATAATGCTAACTATGCCATTCTCAATCCTAACACAAATATCACATTATCTGGACCAGGAACTTCAATGCCGGCAGTTCTATCTTTAATTTCAGGCGGGCTTTCCAGAAGCCTAGATGGAGCTGGGCAAGATATTATTGGCGTTAAAGGATCTTTAACTATTAACCCCAGCCAATTACAAGGGGAATATATAGGAACTTATAATATCCAGATAGGATATAATTGATTAAAACAACTTAAGGTAGAAATACGAAGTATTTAATAATAATTATTCTCTTGTTACCAATCAAAGTTCAAGCGGCAGCTGTTGATTCCATTACTAATTATGTTGAATTAGATTTTGGAACAACAATAACAAATAATAATGGAGTAATAACCGCCTTTAGGCCAGTTTGCACCATAAACAATAGTCTTTCCTTTTTACTGGATGTAATCACGGCTCATTTAGAGTTAAGGCAACAGCCACCGAAACTAGTGGAAACAGTAAATTATCTAAAAATGAAAGACAATTCAGGTCATTTATTAGCCGCGATCCATCGTCATTAATTCAAGACAGTGCCAATATTCGATTCAAATTTTCAATTTAACCACAAGCCAAGTGGATGCGCTCGCCAAAACCAATGAAAACAACCAGCATGTTTGAATGATGATAATATTGTCCCAAAATATTGGGATATTTTTGTTCAGGGAAAATTAACCTCCGTTCTTAAAGAGCAAGCAACTGGGCCATATTCTGCTAATTATAAAATTGTAACTTGCCCTTGTGATCATACTGGATGTCCGACAAGCGCTGGCGACACCAGATGCTACAATCCAAAAGGAATACTAATGGCGGATCATTCGATGTTATTGTTTATAAAGGCTTATCAATCGTATCAGATGCCGATCTTTATTTTGGAATTGTTGCTCCAAGTGCAACTAATCAAGGAAAAATAACCATAGCAAGGAATGGTAGTTTTGATATGTCAGCCGCCAATGGTGTGTCGTCTGTTTCAGGATCAGGAACTGCTGGTCAATTTACCGTAACTGGAACAAAAAATATTACTTATTCACTAACTCTACCCACCTCAAACATCAACTTAACCAAGTCTGGGGCTAAAACTCCTATGCCACTAGCA
>JBLHVR010000044.1:0-12528 GCA_047628655.1 Lentimonas sp. | reverse complement strand
TGATGGAAAAAACTTCCATCATTAAAAGACCAATTATTGACGACGGGAGAAATCAAATTATTGGCTTTAATTTAGAAGAATATGAAAAACTGTTAATTTCATAATGAGATAAAATGGTAAAACTAGCAGAGGAATAGCCCTTGCCTAAACTCCAACTTCAATTAATCAGAACTTTGCCAATTTACATCAAGGGCAATTTTTATTCCCAGCCAAGAATTTGATAATTTTTTCGAGCCAAGCAATTTGTGGCATATTTTTGCTTAAGATGGTCTGGCTTTAATGTATCCTCTGCCAAAACTCCTCCTGCTCCAGTTACTGCTCCACCAGCTGCTCCGTAAGCAATTCCCTTAACTAAACCCACGGAATCACCACCAACAATAAATCCAAAAATTCCACCAAAGATTGAACCCCAACCAATTCCTCTTACCCCCTCTTTCAACGCTCTTCTTTTTTTGGAAGCTGCCAAATATTCCTTAGCTTCATCAAGACAGTAATTAGCATCTTTTTGCGCCTCTTTTTCTCCTACTAGCTGATATTTTTCATTAGGGTTAAAAATTGGTCGGTAAGAACAAGAAGCTATTGAAAGTAAAATGATGGATGAAACTAATATTTTAATTAATTTGGACATTCTCTGAGATTATTTTTTAATGTTTAAAAATGAGGATGATTAAAACATTAATCAAGAAGCTTCTAATGTAAAATATTAATATGAAAAAAACACGCCCCACGGGGCGTGTTTTTTTCATATGCAGATCTTAGGAAAATAAAAGATTTATTTTTCCAAAATTTGAGGTAGGTTCTTCATCTCAAAAGGTGAGTAAAGTTTTAAAACCTTGGAGAAAAACCAAGAACTGAAAGTCAATTTGGAAATTAGAATAATTCTAGATGATTCACTTAAATTTATTCCTCTAATAATTAGCAATAAAATATGAAAATACTAAAAATTTTTACTGCCTTTCTATTCCTTTCTAGCAACGCTTTTGCATATGAATCTGCCCCTTACAAAGTTCAAAAAGAATTGTCTGAAAATATTGAAATTCGCGCATATGAGAATTTAATTTTGGCTCAAGTAAAAACTAGCGATCATGAAGACAATTCTTTTAGAATTTTATTTAAGTTCATTACTGGTAAAAATGAAGGTAGTCAAAAAATAAAAATGACCACACCAGTTTTTCAGGAAAGCAATGCCAGTCAATCAACAATGTCTTTTGTGATGCCTTCAAAATTTAAACTTTCTGAACTTCCGAAGCCTCAAAATAGTAAAATTAAATTTAGCGAAGTGAAAAATCAGAAATTCATTGCCATTAGATTTTCTGGCTTTAGAAGTGAGAAAAACTTCTCTAAAAATCAGAATAAATTGATTGAAAAAATCAAAGAAAAAAACCTTAAAGTCGATTTAGAAAAACCAATTCGCGCCACTTACAACGCGCCTTGGACTTTACCCTTTCTAAAAAGAAATGAAGTTTTATTTAAAATTAATTAAAAAATAATGAGCAGCAATATTCCAAAGAACCACCCCAAATTTCACAACGAAATTGGAATTTTACTAATTAATTTAGGAACTCCAGAAGGTTACGATTATTTTTCTGTAAGGCGCTATTTGAAAGAATTTTTATCTGATAGAAGAGTTATTGAGGTAAATAAATTTCTCTGGAAAATTATTCTAAACTGTTTCATTTTAACTTTCCGACCTTCCAAAACTGGCGCAAAATACCAACAAATTTGGATGAAAAAAGAAAACATGTCGCCACTTAAATATTACACTGAAAAACAGGCGGAAGAAATTTCCAAGAAATATCCTGACTTCGTTGTTTCTTACGCAATGCGTTACGGCAACCCTTCAATTGAAAGTAAAATTGACGAATTACAAAAACATGGTTGTAAAAAAATTCTCTTCATTCCCCTCTATCCGCAATATTGCTCTGCCACAACCGGTAGCGTGCAGGACGAAATTTTTAGAGTTCTAAAAAAATTAAGATGGCAGCCAAATATTCGCATCGCCGAGCAATATCCTGACAACAAAGTTTACATTAAGGGGTTAGTTAAAAGCGTGAAAAACCATATTAAAAGCATTGCTTTTAAGCCAGATGCCATTCTTTCTTCATACCATGGAATTCCACAGGAATATTTCCAAAAAGGTGACCCTTACAGCTGCTTTTGCCACAAAACTAATCGCCTATTTAACGAAGAGCTTGTAAATCAAAAAGTTAATGTTTTGAACCATATTTCTTTTCAATCACGATTTGGTCCAAGGCAGTGGCTTAAACCTTACACAGAGGATGTTTTAAAAGAATTGGTAGAAAAAGGGGTTAAAAATTTAATTGTTATCACCCCCGGATTTGCATCAGATTGTATCGAAACTTTGGAAGAGGTTAATATGGAGTATCGTGAGAAATTTATTGAATTTGGTGGAAAGAATTTTTCTTTTGTGCCCTGCCTAAATGACAGTAAAGATGGGATTGCGGTTATTGAAGATTTGGTTAAAAGGGAATTGTGGAAAAATTCTTAATATTGCTTCTTATTCTCACCTACAGATAACTCTGCTTTGTAAAAGATTCTATCCTGAGGCGAAGCTGAATATCTCACTACAAGTTTCGTGAAATATTCAGCTTCGCCTAAGGGCGAAGATTGAATAATATTATTTTTTTGATTTTTTTGATTTTTTGGCGGTTTCTTTCATGGTCTTAATAATAAACTCTTTCACTCGCGCAAACTCTTTTTTTAACTCATCAAAAATTTCGCTTTTCTGCTCCTTGCTATCCTTTGGGTGAGATTGGGCATATTCAGCAATTTCCGCTAGATAAAAAGCACCAATAGACGAACTAGAACCCTTAAATGAATGAGCATGAGTATACCAAGCATTACTGTCATCATTGTTTAAGGCGTCTTCAAACTTATCAAAATTATCATTCGCAGTATCTAGAAATAGATCGAAAATTTCATTTTCAAACTCAACATCATCAACCGTAACTTCTCTTAAAAAGTTCAAATCAATTGCAACTGGGACAGGTATGTTTTTCATATTTTTTGACATAGTCATTTTGATTATTAAGGTTGGTACAATAAAAAAATTAAATACTTAAATTAGCATCTAATTAACGATAAAACTCTCAATTAAAGGATCTAACCTAACTCCAGACTCCGTCAATGTTTCGCGATTAATACTCAAATCAAAACTTCTTCTTCCCATTTGAATCAAAACCATTCCGCCTTTATCAACAAAGTTATCTTCAGTTCCAATGGTAACTACCCCGGAAATTTTGTTAAAAACATCGGCGGAATATCTATTTTTGGCAATGTAAGTTGCGCCGCATTTATGGGCTTTAAGGGTTTTATTGTTTAAGTCTTTTTCATTTCCAAAAAATTTAACATCTTGGTAATTATCTCTGATTGAAACCGCAATCTGATCATAACCATAGACACAAAGACCGCCTTTTCCTCCTTCAACCATCTTGGGAAAATTATAAATAAAATTCACCAAAGCCCCACTCGAATTATTACGAGCAGCAGCAGGCTTAAGGCCAAAAGCGGAGAATACTAGTAATGTTAATATTAATGCTGTTTTCATTGTTTTTTTAACGGCTACCAGAATTTAAATGCACCTTTAATGTAGAAGGTTCTACCTATTTCAGTTTCGTTGGCAAATAAACCATTATCGAATTCTTGATGCTTATCATCTGTGATATTTTGTATTCCGAGACTAAGGTCAACGTGAGAATTTATGGCGTAGCCTAATCTGGTATCCAGCCTAACATAAGACCCAATACCAAGATCGGAAGCGGAAGCGGATTTAGAAAGAGGTGTAGAATCAACATAGTAAAGAATATTATCAAACTCAACTTTTGGAGTAATATCATAATTAGATCTTAGGCGGAATTGATTTTTTGGAGACTGCCCCTCAGCAAAGTGCGCTGGAAAAAGAGCATTCTCATCTGATGCATTGTCATTTACAACATCCATATGTAAGAAATCATAACCAGCTTCCAATCTCCAGCCTGGTAAAACTTGCCATTTAGCAGTAATTTCCGTTCCGAATGAATTTCCAGAACCAAAATTGGTGGTAGTTGCTATGGAATTGATGGTGTTAAAAGTTCTTAAATCACTGTAATCATTATAAAAAACAGCAATGTCAATCAAGCTAGATCTAGTAGGTTTAATCCTGTACCCCAACTCATAAGCGATAACATTTTCAGATTCATATTGAGAATCTCCAGCCTGCAACACAAATCCAGCACCAGGGGCAACAGGGTTTTTAATTCTAATAGAGTCCTCTCCTCTAGTTGGAGTTCTAACTGCTCTAGAAATCGAAGCCCAAGCCGTTTGATTCTCAGCAGGAAGTAGGGTTAATTTTGCACTAGGCTGAAACTCGAACCCTGTGTAATCATTTCGCTCAAATTTTGAACCCACAGTTAAGTAAAGAACATCGTCAATCAACCCAATTTTATCTTGCAGAAAAGTACTGAAAATCTGATCATCCCTTTTGTCAGGTGAATAATCTAAAGGAATAACGCCATTGTTTAGCGATCTTTCCTTTATTTCATCCATAATAGAGCGATATCCCAAACCAAAAACTACCTGATGATGCCGATTAAAATCATAGAAATACTGAAAATCAACATCCGCTGTTATACCATCCCTTTCAAGAATGTAAGTACTAAACTGGTCATAATCTAAATAAGCTTGCAATACAAAATTTGACTTATCGGAAAGAGTCTTGTCCCAATTAACCGTTAAATTACCTCCTTTAGAATCTTTATCAGTAGATTCCGCGGCGCTATCTGTCAGGTTAAAATAACTGTTGGCTTTGCCGTCCCTAACATCTCCATGAATTTTAATCATATTGTCTTTTATAGACCTTAGATCATATCGAAAACCAACTTGACTCTGTCTATAACCGTCATCATTTCCGACGCCACTATTTAATCCATCAAGCTCATCTCTTACAACTTGCTTAGCATAAAGACGATAATGATTACGATCTTTAGTCGCTCCACCATATCTAGCTTCCGAAATTAAACGGTCTTGATTTCCAACAATAGTTGAAAAATAACTTCCTTTAGTGTCTGCCGAGTTTTTAGTTATTATATTAATAATTCCATTAACAGCATTGGCGCCCCAGATTGCACCACCAGACCCTCTAATTACCTCAATTTTCTCAACATCTTCTAAAACATAATCTTGTACATCCCACACGGCACCCGAAAATAAAGGGGTGTAAACCGTTCTACCATCAATCATTACTAATAATTTATTAGAAAATTGCGAATTAAATCCTCTAGCAGAAATTGCCCATTTATGCCCATCAATTCTTGCCACCTGTAACCCCGGAACTAATCTTAAAGCCTCTGGAATGCTAGTGGCTCCTGACCTTCTTAAATCTTCGGAAGATAGAACATAAATTGAAGAGGCGGCATCAAAAGCATCTTCATTCTTTTTCGACAATGAAAAAATATTGATATCAAATAATTTGTACGCATCATTACCTTTGCTACGGGAGGAAACATCTTTAATTTCACTGGCAAAGGCGGCGGAGATGAATAAAAAATTATTTAAAATAATTAATAAAAGTAACTTTTTCATAGTCTGAGTTAGTTATTTTGTTGTTAAATTTAATATTTAATAAACCTTAATCACAAGAGGGTAGGAATCTATATTGTTGAATTCTGTTTTTCTAGGAGCCAAAACATCCTTAATAATAGTGGCTTTTATTCCAATTTTAGACAGCGATACTCTATAGTCCCTATTACATTTCATATTCGCAACACCAAATATATACCTAATTTCGTTTTTAGAGCAGTACCCAACCATATCTTTAAACATCTTTTGTATTAAGTTTTTTCTAAATTTTTTACCAATAACCAACGCCGAAACCTCGCAATACATGTCACTACCCAAATCCATATCAATGGTTCTGCAAATTTCTTTGTAAGTAAAATTATCAACAGAACTTTCATGAGGCAAGTAAGGAGCGTCACTCGAAACAACGAGCCTGGCACCAGCAACCACCCTTCCCTTATAAAGGGCAACGAAAATCCTACCATTTTTATCAAAATTATTTTCCATACCTGAATAATTTTTATATCCGGAATCATTTTGATAAATCTCCTCCCTTAGTGAATAATATTGACTCAAAATATCATTACTTCTGGTCAACTCCACATCAACTTCACTAGCATCTATTTTTTTACCAAAACCAAGAAAGCCAGCAATTTTTCTAGCAAATCTAACAATCGGCTCATACCATTTTCTTTTCTTCTCTTTTTTTGCCGGCTTGGGAACAACAATGCACCACTTATATTCCGGAACAAAAAACCAATTATCATGGGGATCAGAGCGCACTTCTAATGCTTGGTCTTGCGGATTAGAATGTATATTTGCAAGAGACTCTTTATTCATTTAGATACAGTTTAATTTTTGTTGTTAATTTATAGTTGCTAATTACTTGACCTTGTTTTTTACTACAATTCTTCTTTTTAAAGCAAGGTTCTATGGGTAATTTAATAGATAGAGAAAATAAATAATTTTGGTTAGTATTTAACGCTTAAATAAGCTTTAAACAAGACTCTGTGGGCACCGCTAATATGCTGATTCGAAACTATATAAGCAAGAACAAAAAGCAAATAAAAAAATACATTTACCAAAAATGCAGAAGAAACTGTCCCAGATTAAAACAGAAAATAACGAGGCTAGTAAAAGATTGGAATCCTGGAGAAAACTAACTTTTTCCAAATTACGAATCATATTACAAAGCCCGTTTTCTTTAACCTACAATTTTTTATCCTCCTTTGTAAAATATATATTGCGCGTAAAAACTAGAGTATTCCGCACTCTATCTCGAAACAAAAAAATACTTACAGAATTACTCCGGTTTAATTTCAAATATCTAAAGCGATATAAAAAAGCCCTTATAATCAAGAAGAGGAGATCCCATAGAAGAAGAAAGCTCAATACAGCTGGAATTACCAGATCTTACAATCGCTTCTCAATCATAATAATGTCTTTGGTTTTTGCTTGGGGTAGTGTTGATACTGTAAATACATATTTCAGGCAGGTTGATGAATTTAAAAAATCGGTTAGTGGGCAATCAGATATCGTGGAAAAGGCACTTTCCAACTCAGTAAATAATGTAGAAAATTACATGAATTATTTAGGTGAAAAATTCAGAGTTCCCGAAGGTGTCAATCTTGAATATATTTCTGAATTACTCAGGCAAAGCACCAACATCAACAACATTTCCGACAATTTTTACTCTTGGTTAAGCATCGATTATCTAGATAGCGATAGTAATCTAATTATCACATCCAGAAGGGGAATTTTGAAAGATCCACAAGAGGCAAGCGCAAAATATCCAATAATTGATGCCCAAATTGATGTCGGCAAAGTGATATTGGGGAAAAGTGTAATAATAAATAGTACAATTAGTGGGCCATATAGAACCATACCAATTGCTCTTGCTGTTGGAAACGAAACTGATGCAGAAGGATTCCTGGTCTCAAACATCATTGTTAGAAAAATTAAATCCGATGTCGACAAATCCCTACAAGATGAAAACATGTCCTTCCTAGTGATTGATGGGGCTTTTGATTTAATTTTTTCATCAAAGCAATTTGAAGGTGTAAATTGGAATCAAAAAATGAAGGAAGTGGTTGCCTCGGATGAAATTGTTAATTTAAGATTCGATAAGGGAAGAGAATCACAGCTAAAATTTGGTAAGCTAAAAAATAAAATAAGAATTGGAAATACAAATTTTGATTTTTATCGAGTTTCTAATCACAATTTATTGATTCTGTCTGGATATTCCGACATTGTAAGAATTAAGGCTCTTTTTGAACAATTTATCTACATCTTCTTTCAACTATTTGGAATATTAATTATCTTCCTCACCGCCCTATTCATTTTCAAAAAAACACAAATAATTCCTATCATTAAAGAATTAATAAGAAGAGGAGTTGCTGCAGAAGCTGCTAGTGAAGCTAAAAATCAGTTTTTATCTAACATGAGTCACGAACTTAGAACCCCCATGAATGGAATTATGGGAATGAGTTTAAATTTATCAGAAGGAGACAATTTAACTGACGAACAAAAGGAAAATGCCGCTATAATTCACCGCTCTTCTGAGGCTTTATTGACTCTTTTAAATGATATTCTGGATTTTTCAAAAATTGAATCAGGCAAGATTGATTTAGAAAATATTCACTTTGACCTAAGAAAAGTTATTGAAGATTTAGCCGATTTAATGTCAGCATCTGCTGAGAAAAAAAACATAGAAGTTGTAACCTATATTTCCCCTCAAGTTCCAAGAGTTCTAATTGGTGACCCAATTCGAATTAGACAAATTTTAATTAACTTGGTCAGTAACAGTATTAAATTTACCAATTACGGGCAAATATTTATCGATATTTCATTACATAAAAAAAGCTCAGATAAAGATTCCATAAATTTTAATATTAGAGATAGTGGAATTGGAATTGAAAAAGACAAGGTAAGAAATCTATTCAAAAAATTTGTTCAGGTTGATATGTCAACTACTAGAAAATTTGGAGGAACAGGTCTTGGGCTTTCAATCTGCAAAGAATTAACTCATTTAATGAGCGGTAAAATTGGCGTTGAAAGTAAGTCTGGGGAAGGATCAAATTTTTGGTTCAAAATTCCTTTTGATCACTCAAGCCACAATGATTTAACCGAAGATGAGCAAATTGTTATTGATAACCTGGGAAAACTAAAAGGCAAAAAAGTAATCATCATTGAAAATAATGCAGAAGAAAACAATGTGATTGGCGCTAGGCTATTGGATAATAACATAAAATCGACCGGCATCTCTTTTAAAAATAACAGTACTGAAGAAATATTTAAGGCAATTAAAAAAGAACATCAAGATGCAATCATAATCTCTTATCACAAGAATAACAAACAGATGATCGATGCCTTACTTTTGAAAATTAAAAAAGATAAAGAATTGGCAGATACTCCGTTAATTTTATTAATATCTCGATTCAGTAAGGTTAATTGTACCAAACATTTCTTAGATAAATTTAACATATCTATCAATAATCCAATCAGAGAATTTAGCTTCTCCAGGACCCTTTTTAAAGCATTTAAAATTGATTTACCTGAAATAAAACAACCTCCTGTAAAAAAAGACAAAGAACCTATAAAGATAACTAATATAAAGGATGATATCAGAATTCTTTTATGCGAAGACAATGAGATTAATTTAAAAGTTGCGATGAATCTTTTATCTAAAATGGGATATGAAGTTGATTGTGCAGAAAATGGTCAGGAGGCGGTCAATAAATTTCTACATGTAAAATATGATTTAATTTTAATGGATTGCCAAATGCCCATTATGGATGGACTTACCGCCACCAGAAAGATTCGCGAAATTGAGAAAGAAATCAAAAATAACCATAAAATCCCAATCATTGCTCTGACCGCAAATGCTGCTGATAAAGATCGAAAATTATGTTTTGAAGCTGGGATGGATGATTTTGTTCCGAAGCCAATTAGAAGAGGTGAAATTGACCAAAAAATCAAAAACTTATTGCCTAAGCTCTAATAGCAAGTCTCGATATGTTTAATAAAAATTTGGTATTAAAAACTTGATTGCAGATCTTTTCTGAAATAAATCTAACTTTAACATCATTAGAAAAATTTAACGCATGATCCGTAAAAATAGTAAGAGAATAATTCTTTAGAGCGAGGAGAGATTATTTACAACGTAACTATCAGAATTCTTCCAAGATAAATTAGCTCATCATCAAGTATTTATTTTTTGACATAACGCCATGAACTACTAGACACCGTTAGTTAGTTAGTTAGTTAGTTAGTTAATTTTATTTCAGATTTTGGCATATTTTTAGCGATTTTTTCACAAAATTTTTTGGAATATCGGCAATATTTTAAAAAATTTTGTGAAAAAAAGAGCGTAAATAGGGCTAAATATGATGTGAAATTAATTAGCTAACAGTGTCTAAGTATAGAAATGAATAAGGATATTTTTGAGTTGTGAGGATAGGTAAATTTGAGCTTGTAAGGATGGTTCAAATTACGTTTTGTTGCTAGCGTTTATTATTGGAATATCTCGTTATATCTAAGATAAAATATTGTTTTGCTAATTAATTGAGATTGGAAATTAATTCTTTAAATTAACTTAAAATACTCAGAGTAAGCATGGAATATTATTGTGAAGAACCCTGTAAATCCTTGATTGCTTGTGAGTAATTTTCACTACCAAAGATAAAAGATCCCGCAACTAGAACATTTGCTCCACAATTTATTACTTGTTTTGCAGTTTTGGGGTTAATTCCACCATCTACTTCTAAATCAATTTTTCTGCCAATTTTTGATATTTTATTAGCAATATTCTCAATTTTTCTAAGCTGAGAAGAGATGAATTTTTGACCACCAAACCCTGGATTAACCGTCATAACTAATATTAAATCTACATCTTCTAGAACATAATCTAAAACATCTTCATTGGTTGAAGGAATAATTGACACTCCAGCTTTCTTTCCCAAAGACTTAATTTTACTGACAGTTCTATGTAGATGAGTTGTCGCTTCAGTGTGAACTGTTATAATGTCAGATCCGGCATTGGCAAAACTTTCTAAGTGAGCATCTGGATTATTAATCATTAAATGAGTGTCGAATGGTAAATTACTGTAATTTCTAATTGATTTTACAACATCTGGCCCAATAGTAATGTTAGGAACAAAACTGCCATCCATAACATCGATATGAATATAGCTAGCTCCTGCTTTTGAAATGTCTTTTACTGCGCAGCCTAAATTGGCAAAATCAGCAGATAGAATTGAAGGCGATATTTTAATATTTGACATAACTAATATGATTTATTGTATTTCTTATTCTAGAAGGAAGCTTATACATCATTTTCTAATTTTAAATCTTTTTTAAAAACTAATGAGTGAAAATAATTTAATTAAAATTTATACCGACGGCGCTTGTAGTGGCAATCCTGGAAAAGGGGGTTGGGGAGCAATTTTACTTTATGGTGATCATAAGAAGGAGATTTCAGGATTCCAGGAAGAAGCAACAAATAATCAGATGGAATTAATGGCGGTGATTGAATCATTAAAAATTGTGAAAAAGAAGGTAAAAATTGTAATTTATACTGATAGCACTTATGTGAAAGACGGCATTACTAAATGGATTTTTAATTGGAAAAAAAATGGCTGGAGAACTGCGAACAGAAAAGCAGTTAAGAATTGTGATTTGTGGAAAGAATTAGATGAAATTTCCTCTAAGCACGAAATTGAATGGAAGTGGGTTAAGGGACATAGTGGAGATAAATATAATGATATTGCTGATGAATTGGCGAGGAATGCCATAATAATGAACACATAGAAGAATTTAGAAAGGAAGCTTCTTAACATCCTCAAGAATTGAAATACATAGACACTGTTAGCTAATTATAGATGGGTATTTACTCACTTATAATTATGACGAAGAAAGATCTTATGAACAAGGGTGTATAATTTATACACAGCGATTTGTGTGATAAACTTCTCTACACTCAGAATGTAAAAATTTACATAATAACAAATATTAGTGATGATTAACCACAATAAATGCTATATCTGAAGAACCACAATTTAATATACCAAAATTCTATCTAAGGTTGATTAAAATCTATCTTGTGACCCCAAAAAATGACTTACATTTATAGATATTGACATCAATTATTTTGAGTAGGGCTTTATTACGAGCTAAATTAATCTTTCTTTACGAAATAATTCGTTGCAGCGATAACAGTAGAGTAAAAAATAAAGGTAGGGTAAAAAAGAGAATTAGTAATTGTTGTAAGATTATATTCGAAGAAAAGTAGTGAAGAAATGTTTTTTATAAGCTTGGCGACAACCTAATCTCCCAGGAAAACAAGATCCAAGTACCATCGGCGCGACGCACGTTTCACAGGCGAGTTCGGGATGTATCGAGTGGTTCCATGCCGCAATAATCACCAAGCTAATAAAAAACATTTTTCTACTGTTTAGATCATCTTGAGCAAAGTAAAACTTTATAAAAAGATTTACTTTGCTCAATGATGATAACAAAGAAAAAATAACTGACACTTTGTTTTGAGAATATTCAATCAAAGCGTAAAATTCTGTTTTACAACAGATTTAACACTACATATGACTTATAAAAAGCCAATCGGGTTATTAGTACTGGTTAGCTGAATACATCGCTGTACTTACACACCCAGCCTATCAACGTGGTAGTCTTCCACGACCCTAATAGGGAAAATTAGTTTTGAGGGAGGCTTCCCACTTAGATGCTTTCAGCGGTTATCCCGTCCGTACTTAGCTACCCAGCGATGCTCCTGGCGGAACAACTGGTACACCATAGGTACGTTCAACTCGGTCCTCTCGTACTAAAGTCAACTCCTCTCAATTTTCCAAACACCTGCGGCAGATAGGGACCGAACTGTCTCACGACGTTCTGAACCCAGCTCACGTACCACTTTAATCGGCGAACAGCCGAACCCTTGGGACCTTCTTCAGCCCCAGG
>JBLHVR010000043.1:0-12568 GCA_047628655.1 Lentimonas sp. | reverse complement strand
TGTAACAATCCTATTTTCGAGATACTGCCGACCCAATTCCAGACCCCGCTTTTCCTATTCCACCCACGCCTCTTTTCTGAACAGCGAATAATAAGCCTTTTGCAGCAGAAGCGGATTTTACCGATCCTATTTTATCGATAGCTCCTGTAGGGATAGGGTTTCCTCCGATAATCAAGGTTGCCATATTTGGAATATATTCGATAAAGCCAGCTAATATAAACATAACCAGAGCAGCTTTCATCATGGTTAGAATTTTTTGTCTACCATTTTCTTCAAATACACCAACCAATATTGGCAACGTTACTCCAAGAGCTTCTAGGGATGGAATTGATCCAAAGTTCTCATCTTCCAAACTCAGCATACAAGCAACACTATCTGATCTTGGATCTACTATCTTAGCCTCCTCATCACAACCACTACTTAAAGCTTGAGAAGCATCACTAATATCACCAGATATAACATGACTAGTGCCATCAGGATCTACGCAAACTTTTTGACAATTCAGTATTTTGGTTGGACCAGCTCCATCATAAGTAGCACTTCCTGATAATGTAACTTCCATAACACTTATAAATAGACCGATATATGCAAAGAGTAATATTGGTTGTATGGCGTAGCTAATTAGGTTTAATAACCATTTATTAAAAATATCGGAGGTCTTCTTAAATAATACACAGGTTATGGTTATTGGAGATACGTAGATTAATAAAATCAATGCAAAAGATGACATAAAGAAGATGTATAAAGCCCTAATGGAAGCAACTATCATCATTATACCGAAAGATAGAGTTAGGATTGCAAAATATATTCCTATTGCCCCAATAGTTGGACTAATTAGTGCTGGTAAAATAATCTTAGCAAGACCTGCAATTGTTGCTTCTGGACCGAAACCAAGATATCTGGCAATTTTGCAATCGAGAGTATCGAAAATGGACAGATATTGTTTACCTTTTGGATATACAGAGAATATCTGTTCGGAACCATCTGGCATTTTACCTTTTCCAAATTGACAACCATCTCGTTGGTTTTCATTTTGATGAACTTTAATATTCATTACAATCTGAGAAATTTCTGTGGAGGAATTATAGATACCATCAAAGAAATATTTTTGCCAAGCAGCTCCGGTCGCAAAGAATAGCACTAATCCAATTTTAGCAATGTACATTATTAGATCTTGCCTCTTAAATGCTTCTCCAGTTAGCAATATTTTAAACCCCTGCATAACAATTGACATTGTTATGACTAATTTAATGGCTCCTACTAGGCTACTTTGTATGGTAGAAAAAAATGATTCATCTGCTACGGATTCACCCTTCTTATTTACGTAGTCATTGGAAGCGCAGTTGCCGTCTTGGTCTGGATATTCACCAGCGTTACCACACCTAGTATTGCCTGCTTTGTTATAAAAAACATTCTCAATAGTCTCTCTTAAGCATTGAGCTATTGGAGCTGTGAAATGTTTTTCAGATGTAACAACTCCTATGGATTGCTCTACTCCATATCCTTTTTTATTCTTAGAGTCCCCCACAAAATCTATGCAAGCACTGGAAAAATAAGGTGAAACAATTTTAGTTTCATAAACATAATTACTGCCCATTGCCACTGTGCAGTGATTTAGATACTGGCAATAATTCTTACAATTTCCTGCCTTTGAATTAAATTTACAATATCCATCCCTTACTTCACTAATACCTCCATCACAAGTTCCCGCTTCAACAAGAGTTTGGTCAAAAGGAGTAAAGACTTGCTCTCCATCTACCTCGTCATATTTCCCGTCTTTGTAAGAATTACAATAAAGTGAGCCGCCTCCAATATTAAAATCATAAGGGCACTGATTGGAGGTTTTAACGCAAATCAAGCTATTATTATTCTTAAATTCCGGTTTATAAAGTACGCCATTATGATTAGGTCCAATTTGACAATTTGAACCAACTTCGCAGAATTTATGTTCAGTTACCACATTTCCAGGTGGGCAGAGAGAGACATATCCACCACTCGTACAATATTTTCGTTCAACGCAGGCATTTTTACTTCTCTTCTTAAGGCAGCACTGACTAGCATAAGCGAAATCACGAATTCTGTGTTTTGAAAATCCTGTAGAAGAAGAATCTGGGTGAATGTTTAATAAGGGATCTGATATATGTTTTCTGTGGTTATATTGCCCACAATTAAAGTTACCTGGGGATGTTCCCCTCATATAATATTTTTGAGCTTTAAATTTGAACCCTTGATATGTAACAGCATTAACATCTCCTTCCAACGCAGCAGCAGTAACATCAGGGCAGGGGTTGTCACTTACGTCCTCTCTTTCAACCCCATCATAAAACCATTCACGATATTCTTTTTCACCATCCAGACCATTATTTATTTTAGCACAATCGGAACTTGAAGGATTTTTATTGCAAGATGTCCTCCAACCTGCAATCATTCCTGCCACCACGGACTTCCTTTCGCTCTTATTTCTCTTCATAGATTTACTATCCCAAGCAACCCAATCTTCGGCTAAACCGCCACCGCAAAGGGAGGTGTTGTGGTAAACATCATTAGCAACGGAATGTTGCGCCTTAACTGCAATGAGAAATGTTGATAATGCTGAAGCTCCGGCATAAACTGATACACAGCAAGGGCCAAGAGGGATTCTAGAAGCAATACATCTAGCAGTTGCCTTAGTAATATCTATTGCATCATTAATAGGTGTGGGATACGGCCTAACGACCCGAACTCCTCCTGAAGGACTACAATTCCAATTCATTGTTTGAATGGCCAACTTAGTAAAAATGTAAGGGGGAAGAATAACAGCTATACATTGAGAATTTGATTGATCAAAAGAAAAATCCTTTCCCCCGTATGTTGCATCATAGTGCAAAGTTTCTGGGAATGGTTTTTGAGTGTTGCCAGATCCGCCTTCTGGAGTACAAGTTCTGTATCGATCAACATCTGCGTAAGAGTTAGGAGTGGAATATCCACTTAAAATTAGGCAGTAAAAAGCAATTAGAAAGATTCTTTTTAGAAATGAGTTTTGTTGTTTAACAATTTTCAATTTTAAATATCCCTAGCTTTTTTATAAAATATTTCCAACCAATCTTCTGGATCCGTACCAACTTCATTCACAATTTCATCTAGAAGTGCGATTGTCTCAACTTTTCCTGATAAAACATTAATTGCATCATCCATTCCACCAAGATTAATTCTTGCAATTACACCATCGTTATCTTGCTTAAGCAAGAAGAAACGGCTTCCAGGGTCTGTGGTTCGAACCAAACTAAACTCTCTATCGCTAAGCATAAAGACCTTCTGATAGGTATCGGTTGCTTTTAAATTGGGAAGAAATATTTGGGTTGCGGTTTGCTGAACTAGGGTGTCGGAGATTGAACTTTTGGCGGCATCTTCTACCGACTGGGTTGCAAAAATAACGCAGGTATTAAGCTTTCTTAAAGTTTTAAGCCAATCTCTAATTTTTGGAGCAAAAATAGGGTTATCAATCAAAGCCCAAGCTTCATCGAGAACAATCATCGTCGGCCTACCATCTAAAGATTGTTGAATGCGATGAAATAAATAAAGCAGAACTGGTCCTAAAGCATAGCGATCTCGTAAAATTTCACCCATCTCAAAGCCAAAAGTTCGATTCGATTCAAAATCAATATTATCCTCCATATTGTCAAATAATTTAGCGTGAGAGCCATTTGAATGCCACATTGAAAGCTTTCCAGATAAAGATCCTGGGCCACCAATTCCCATGAAGGCGGAAAGATTAGAAAGTTTTCTTTGCTCCTTTGGAAGTTTGTAATTTCCAGCTACCGCCTCGTTTAATTTATCTAGCTCTTCTGGGCTAATTTTATCTTCATCGTAAGTTACTAACGCCCTTAAAAGTTCCACCAAAAATGAACGATTAACACTGTTATCATCAAGTTGAAAAGGGTTGAAACCAGAATTTTTAGCGGCATTAGGAGCCATGTAGGAACCTTTAATTGCCCTTAAAAATATTTCCGCACCACGATCTTTATCGAAGAAGAATAATCTGCCGCGAAATTTTTGCGCTTGAGCACATAAAAAGTTAAGTAATACTGTTTTACCAGCACCTGTCGGCCCAATAACCATGGTGTGACCAACGTCCCTAACATGAAAACTAAAGAAGAATGGTGTTCCTGAAACAGTGTTAAAAACCGTAACCGCATCTCCCCAATGGTTACCTTTTCTGTTGCCCGAAGGATAATTGTGAAATGAGGCAAAGCTGGCAATATTCAGTGTGTTAACGGTTGATTTTCTAGCTGAAAAATCAAAATTACCCGGAACTTGCGCCCAATAAGCTGGCTCCATATTAAGCTTTTCCCTAACTGCTGTAACACCAACATTAGCCATTTCTACAATTGCCATTGATAAAGCACTTTCCAAAGATTTTATACTGTTTTCAATACATAAAACTGTGCAATGATGATTTCCAAAGGCAAATTCACCACTCATTGCCGAATCTAAAGCTTGGTCAATTTCACCAATTTGAGAAATCGCCACATCTTCCGACTGAACAAGTCTTCTTTGTTGCAGTTGCATTGATGAAATGGCAATCATCCGATCAATAAAAGAAAATGATTGGCTAATCATTAATTCAAAAGGAAGTTGCATAAAGCCATCAAAAATTCCAGCATGAGTTGACGGTCGATACTCCTTAATGGAAATTACACCGGCAAATTTACTGTTTGAAGGATGGCGAGCTTCGATTGATTTTGGCCCAAAAAATAAACGACTAATTGGTAAGTAATGATCAATTTCCATAGTAGGAAGAACCATTGGCTGACTAAAACCACAATTAACAACTCTTCCTAAAAATTCCAAAAGCTCACTAAAAACTCCATCTTCAGTTTCCTTAATTCCTAGAACTTTTGCACCGTATGCAGAAAATCCATTAGTAACCCTGGTGGTCATTTCTTCAAGCTCATCGTATGCTTCTCTCATGTGGTTTTCCCAAGCCAATCGGTCAGTTTTATGTTGAACTTTTTGCAACATTTGCTGCACTTTGGCAATAAATGATTTGTCGTGACCTCGCATAATGGTTAAGTAATGCTCATTAACGAAACTTTTTTCGTCACTATGTTTAAAATGCCACTCTCTATTAACGCGATCGGAGAAAGGATCAGGCATAGTACCATCTGGAAAAGCTTTTTCTTTTCTTCTAATTGTGTGGAAATAAAGAGAGAAATTTCCCGAAGCCATGCCTTTAAACAGGTTATTTCGAGAAGATTTTTTAAGATCAATTTCAACATCATCAGCCGTTTCAAAAGCAAATCCTTTAATTTTAATGACTCGAATTAAGCTCTCATCTTTACAAAGAACGGTGTCGGAATTGTAATGACATTTGTAGGGAATAAAATTAGCCGCAGAAACCTCAGATTTGGCAATTTTTTCTTTTGCTGGCTTGACTGCTTTGAGGCGCACTTTTTTAAAGGTTAATGATTAATTATTAATACTTAATTTTTAATGGTTAAATTGTTAATTATCAATTTAAGATTGTGAATTAACTTGGTAATTATTAGATTAACTCCCCTTCATGAACCATTAATCATTAACAATTAACAATTAAAATGACTATTTTGAAAACTGACATCGTTATTATTGGAGCCGGACCAACTGGTTTATTTTCTGTATTTGAAGCAGGAATGTTAAAAATGAAATGTCATGTTGTAGACAATCTAGAGTTCATTGGAGGTCAATGCGCAGCGCTTTATCCAGAAAAACCAATTTACGATATTCCAGCTCACCCCAGCATTTTAGCGGCAGATCTAATCGCAAAATTAGAAGAGCAAGCCAAGCCGTTCGATCCTGTTTTTCATTTAGGGCAAAGAGTTGAAAAAGTTGAAAGATTAGCTGATGGAGATTTAAAAATTACAACCTCAAAAAACATCACAATTCAAGCCAAAGCAATTATTGCTGCTGCTGGATGTGGCGCTTTCGGACATAACCGCCCACCACTTCAAGGCATTGAAAAATATGAAGAAAAAAGTGTTTTTTACATGGTTAAAAGCCGTAAAGAATTTACTGGTAAAAAAGTTGCAATTGCTGGCGGAGGAGATTCTGCAGTTGATTGGGCAATTTCTTTGTCGGAAGTTGCGCAAAAAGTTTCTGTAATTCACAGAAGAGATAAATTCCGCTGCGCCCCTGAAAGTGCCGCGCGCTTAAAACAATTGTCTCAGGAAGGTAAAATTGAAATGGTAACTCCTTACCAACTAGATTCCTTGCAAGGTGAGGGTGGAAAATTAGAAAAAGTAATTGTTAAAGATTTGTCAGGAAACTTAAAAGAAGTTGAAGCCGAAATTCTCCTGCCATTTTTCGGACTAGCAATGGAACTTGGACCAATTGCCAATTGGGGTTTAAATCTTCACAAAAATCTAATTGAAGTCGATTTTACCACCATGCAAACCTCGGAAGCTGGAATTTACGCCGTTGGCGACATTGCAACTTACAAAAACAAATTAAAGCTAATTTTAAGTGGATTCGCCGAAGCCGCCACAGCTTGCCACGCAATTTTTCCATTAGTCTACCCAGATGAAGTTTTCCATTTTGAATATTCAACTTCCAAGGGAATTTAACAATTAAAACTAGAATCTGTGTTCTCAAAACTCGAATTTCTCATCGCCTTTCGTTATTTAAAAGCTAAACGCTCGGAAGGATTTATTTCAGTCATCGCCATTTTTTCATTTGTGGGAATAATGATTGGGGTTGCAACTTTAATTGTTGTGATGTCGGTGATGAACGGTTTTCGCTACGAATTGGTTGAGCGAATTCTGGGGATTAACTCTCATTTAACTATTTATTCCAAAGATGGTGAAATTAAAAATTACCAACAAGTAATTGATGATCTCAATAAAATCTCAGATCTAGAATATTCCAACCCAATAATTGAAAGCCAAGTAATGCTAAGTGCTAATAAAAAAGCGGTTGGAGGATTGGTTAAGGCGGTTAAAATAGATGATTTGAAACATAAAGATTTAATCGTGAATAATATTATTCGCGGATCAATTGAGTCTATTTCGCAAAAAAATGAAGTTTTAATTGGGGTAGGGTTGTCAAATAATTTACGCCTTGATATTGGTGATGAATTCAAAATAATTTCTTCAGAATCTAACAGCACAATTTTGGGCACAATTCCCAGAATAAAAACTTACATAGTAGGTGGAATTTTTCAAAGTGGCATGCATGAATATGACGCCAGTACAGTTTTTATGAATTTTAAAACCGCAGGAATTCATTTTCGCGTTCGCTCCGCTGCTTCCGCAATTGAAATTTTTGGCGCCAACCCCACCGAAATATCTAATTTAAAATTCCAAATATTTGACTTATTAAGCCAAAGCTTCCCCAATCTTTATGTAATTGATTGGCAAGATGCCAATGCTGGCTTCATCGACGCCCTAAAAGTTGAAAGAACAGTCATGTTTTTCATACTAACCTTAATAATTCTAGTTGCCGCCTTTAACATTATTTCCAGCTTAATAATGTTGGTTGGCGACAAAAAAAGAAATATCGCCTGCCTTCGAACCATGGGAATGAGCAAATCTTCAGTAATGAGGATTTTCCTAATTTGTGGTAGTTTAATTGGAACTGCTGGAACTTTAATTGGCTTGGCAATTGGCTTGTTATTTTCTGCCAACATTAACAACATCAAACAATTTTTAGAAAATCTAACCGACACTCAACTTTTCAATCCAGCCATTTATTTTCTCTCCACATTGCCATCAAGAATTTTTCTTTCCGATGTTTTGTTAATTACAATAATGGCTTTAATTTTATCATTCTTAGCAACAATTTATCCAGCCTTAAAGGCCAGTAAAGCAAACCCTGCAGAAATTCTTCGCTACGAATAAATTCCACCCAAAAAGTACCATTCCTAAACTTTCTTAAAAGAAATTTTGCAGATTAAGAGTTGTTTTTGAACAGTTTGAAAATTTAATATATCCACCCATTTTGCTGTTAATTTTTTTTCAAACTAGATTTTATTTCAATGAAGTAGGATTAATGAAAAAATTGTTAGAGTTTTTAAAAAATGCATCTTATTATCAGCGTTTCCTCCTTAATTCTCCTGCTTAAATGACTAAAAAAAATTTTAAAACTAAATTCATCTTCATTACTGGTGGTGTTGTTTCTTCACTTGGAAAAGGCTTGGCTTCAGCTTCTCTTGGCGCTTTACTTCAAGCTCGCGGCTACAAAGTTCGTTTAAGAAAACTCGATCCCTACCTAAATGTTGACCCGGGAACAATGAGCCCAAATCAGCATGGAGAAGTGTTTGTTACTGAAGATGGTGCAGAAACTGATTTAGATTTAGGACATTACGAAAGATTTACCGATGTTGAATCAAAAAGAACTGACAGCATTTCCGCAGGCCAAATTTACCAAAAACTAATCAGCAAGGAAAGAAAAGGTGACTATTTAGGTGGAACGGTTCAAGTAATTCCTCATGTGACTGACCTAATAAAAGAATTTATTTTAAATGACATTGACGATGTAGATTTTGCACTCTGCGAAATTGGCGGAACCGTTGGAGACATTGAAGCTTTGCCATTTTTTGAAGCAATTCGCCAACTTGGTTTTGAACTCGGGCCAGAAAGATGTTCCTTTTTGCACTTAACCTTCCTGCCTTACATTTCTTTTGCAGGAGAACTTAAAAGTAAGCCAACTCAACATTCCGTAAAAGAATTACGCTCAATTGGCATTCAACCCAGTGTTTTACTTTGTCGAGCTGAACAAGAAATTCCTCAAACACAAATTCAGAAAATTGCTAAAATGTGTTCGGTTCCAGAAGAAAATGTTATTTTTGCGCCTAACGCCAAAAATATTTACGAAGTTCCAATGCTTTACCACAATCAGGGTTTAGACACTCAACTTCTAAAATTCTTTAAACTTCCTTACAAAGATTCCCCCAATTTTGACAAATGGAATAATATTGCCAACTCCATAAATAACATTAAAGGCAATGTTAATATTGCTATTGTTGGAAAATATGTTGATTACAAAGACTCCTACAAATCACTGATGGAGGCCATTAGTCACGCCGGAATTTCAACCGGACACTCGGTTAATGTTAAATGGGTTAACGCTCGTAATTTCGATGAAAAAAATTCCGATAAAATAATTGCCAAAGAATTAGAAGATGTGTCGGCAATTCTGGTTCCAGGAGGTTTTGGACCAGGAGGAACGGAAGGTAAAATTGCCATGATTAAACATGCCAGATTAAACAAAATTCCATATTTAGGAATTTGTTTCGGCATGCAAATGGCAGTCATTGAATATGCTCGCAATGTTGCGGGAATTAAAGACGCAACTTCCACAGAAATTTCTGAAGATGGAACTCATATTGTGGGATTAATGGAAGAGTGGCAAAGTTCTGATGGCACAAAAACCAAAAAGAAAAGCGCAAATTTAGGTGGGACTATGAGACTTGGTTCTTACCCTTGCGTCCTTAAAGAAGGCAGTTTAGCCAGTAAAATTTATGGTAAAGATGCTATTTCCGAAAGACATCGTCATCGCTACGAAGTAAATGTTGCTCGCAAAGATGAATTGGAAAAAAGCGGATTGCAATTTTCTGGATTATCTCCCGATGCCAATCTTCCTGAGATTGTTGAACTTAAAGATCACCCATTCTTTATTGGCGTACAATTTCATCCGGAACTAAAATCAAGACCATTCAATCCGCATCCAATTTTTGTAAATTTTGTTAAAGCTGCAATTAAAAATAAATAATGAAAATTTTATTAATTAGTTTGTTACTAGTCTCTTCATGTGGTTTCCAAACAATTTATGGCACAGGAAACAATATTTCCTCTAAAAGCGCAGCCTACAATGAGGAATTAGCATCAATTAAAGTTCAAATTCCACGCAGTAAATTAAATCAAGACCTTAAAAATAATCTTGAGCAAATTCTCAATCCAGACGATATTGAGGTTGATTCTAAATATTTAATTAAAATTGATCTTGAAACAAGGATTGCATCAACATTCACAACCGACACCGGATCTTCTGGCCGTAATAAAGTTATTTTAAACGCTAAATATGAATTGATAGATATTAATTCGGAAGAATTGATCGCCACAGGATCTGTTTTGGCCAAAGATGACTACGATCTTGGAGAAAACCGTTTTGCAAATTACATCACTGAAGAAAATATTTCTTCGAACTTAACCCTAATTATTGCACAAAATATCCGTAATTTATTAATTAGAGATATCGTTAATAATTACAAAATTCGCGATATTAAAGATGTTAAAGAAACTTTCTAAGCAAGAACTAGTTCATAAGTTACAAGACATTGCACATTGGAGTATTCTGGGTGAAGATAAGTGGCTAAATCGCAAATTTAAATTTAAAGACTGGAAAGAAACTTTAAATTTTATTAACAAAGTTTCAGTTATCGCAGAAGATATGAATCATCATCCCGATGTTAGTTTTAGTTATGGATGGTGCAATATCAGAATTAAGACCCATGATATCGAAGCTTTGAGTGAGTTAGATTTTAAACTGGCGGTAGAAATTAATAAAATTATTAATACGCTAAAAATTCCAGGATAAATAAAGAATCAAGAATATTAAATTTGTATAAAACTCAGGAAAGAATTAGTTCTTCCGGCAATTTTCGCCTTTTTCTGATATTTAGTTTCCACCCAGTCATCTGGAAAAATTTTCCAATCGCACTGAGATTTAGCTTCCCATTTCCATCCCACACTATTGAAATATTCCACCATCAACCATTCTTTGTAACTTTCAGAATCGGTGGCAATAATCAATTTTTCACCATCCTTAATTTTTGAGCTTAAAAGTTCAAAAAATTCAGCATTAATTAATCTTCTCTTATAATGCTTAGCTTTTGGCCAAGGATCGGGATTAAGAATGTAAGTTTTACTAAAAATATTAGCAGGTGCCAAATCAAGAAATATTCGACTATCTCCAACATAAATTTTAATATTTTCTAAAGGCTCTTCCTCTAATTTCTTTAACAAATTAACCACGCCATTAATATGAGGCTCGCAGCCAATAAATAAAGTTTCAGGATTATTTTTGGCATTTTCAAAAAGAAAATCACCAAAGCCAAAGCCAATCTCTAAATAGACTTTTTTAGATAGCTCTTGCAATTGAGGAATTTCAGGATCTTCGATTTTGTACTTAGGGAGAAGATCTGTGAAAAGGAATTTTTTATGATGACTTAATTTGCGGGTGCGAACTCTGCCAAAGCTGCGGACAAATTTCGGAATTTGTTTAATTATCTCCATGTTTTGATAGTTTTTCAACTCGTTTTAAATGTCTTTTTCCACCAGATAAAGATCCTTCGAAGTTGGTAGTTAGGAATATTTTCACCATCTTTAGGGCGTTTTCTTTTATCAAAGCTCTAGCTCCTAAACATAAAATATTGGCATTATTATGTTGTCTTGCCAGTTTTACTGTTTTTTGATTAGAGCAAAGTGCGGCTCTAATTTTAGAAAAGCGATTAGCAGCAATTGAAACTCCAATACCGCTTCCGCAGATTAAAATTCCAAAATCAGCTTTATTTTTAATTATTAAATCAGAAGCTTTGTAAGTAAAATCAGGGTAATCGACCGAAATTTCAGAATTGCTAGTTCCTACATCAATAAATTCATATTGTTTAGAAAATTCTTTTATTACCAAAGTTTTTAAGTCAAATCCAGCGTGATCAGAACCAATAGAAATTCTCATTGATAAAAAATTAATGTTGTTTAATAAAGCGACTTCCAGGTTTTGCTGGAGGAATATTTTCTAATTCTTTAGGAACGCGATTAGGTTTGAAAACCTGAACCTCAATATCAATCAAAGAAATAATAGGAACGCCCAAATGTTCTGAGATATCATCATAATTACTTCTGTCAACCATGCAGGCTTCAGCAACAATTTCACCACCCATTCTTTGAATACACTCAAAAGTTTCTAGTGAAGATTTTCCAGTTGTAATAACATCTTCAACCACTAAAACTCTAGCTCCTTTTGGAATTTCAAACCCTCTTCTAAAAACAAATTGACCTTCTGATCTTTCACAAAAAATTGCTGGAATTCCAAGCTGTTTACCAATTTCATAACCAACCACAACTCCTCCCATTGCCGGAGAAACAACAATGTCAGCAAAGTTTTTTCCCATCTTTTCAATAACTTTGTCAGCCAAGGCCCTGCAAATTCTTTGAGATCTTTCTCCGTCCATTAAAACACGAGCACATTGCAAATATGTGTCACTATGTAAACCAGATGATAAAATGAAATGTCCTTTTAAAATGGCTTTAGCCTTTAAAAATTCTTCCAGGAAAATGTCTTGATTTTGAGGCATTATTAGATATTTTTTTGGTCTCTTAAAAAACGCGAAATCTACATACATAATGACCAATAATCAAGGCAAAATAAATTACATCAATTCCGCCAAAAAAACCATAGAAGCTGAAATTTCCGGCCTAAATGCTTTGTTGGATTTTTTAGGAGAAAGCTTCATCAATGCAATCGATTTAATCCTAGAAAGTAAGGGTAGGGTGGTTGTTAGTGGAATGGGAAAAAGTGGTCATATTGGAAATAAAATCGCCGCCACCATGGC
>JBLHVR010000042.1:0-12831 GCA_047628655.1 Lentimonas sp. | reverse complement strand
AAGGTAGTAAAACCAGAATTGGAATTACGGCCAAATCTTGTAAAATTAAAACTGAAAGAGAAAGGCGGCCAACTCGGCTGGATTTTTCGCCAGTTTCATCAATTATTTGTAAAACAATGGCAGTTGAGGAAAGTGACAAAGCAACACCAATTACAACTGACAATTCTTTACTTAATCCGAAAGAATAGGTGGTTGTTCCAATTAAAATAGCGGTGAGAATTAGTTGCATCGATCCAAAACCAAGCACATATTTCTTCATTGAAATTAATTTTCTTAAAGTCAGCTCTAGGCCAATTGAGAAAAGCAGAAAAACTATTCCTAGTTCGGCAATAGATTTGGTGGTTTCATTAGGAGCTAAAAGCGCTAATCCTCCGGGGCCAATGAGGGCGCCCACAACTAAAAATCCAAGGGCAGGGCTGAGACCTAATTGTTTAAAAATAATGACAATTGTAACCGAGGCTAAAAGTAGAATTAATATGTCGTGTAAATAACTAATATCGTGCATTTAACCGTTCTTGAGAGTTGGGTAATAGGGAAGTTGGGATGTTGGGGTTAGTGGGCTATTAGACTTGCAATATTCTTTTAAAGCAAGTAAGTTTTGCCGCCTTATTTCATTAAAAATAGCTTAGAATATGTCAATAATGTCAGACAAATGGATTGCAAAAATGTCATCCGAAAATCAAATGATTTCCCCTTTTGAAAAAAACCAAATTAAACAAGATGATGAGGGTAGAAAATTAATTTCCTACGGTAATTCCTCTTACGGATATGATGCCAGAGTTTCTGATGAATTTAAAATTTTCACTAACATTGATTCGGCAATTGTTGACCCTAAAAACTTCTGTGAAAGCAGTTTTGTTGACCGTAAAACTGGAGTTTGTATTATTCCTCCTAATAGTTTTGCACTTGCTAGAACTGTGGAATATTTCAAAATTCCTGAAGATGTGTTGGTAATTTGCGTTGGAAAATCAACTTATGCCAGATGTGGAATTATTGTTAATGTAACTCCCCTTGAGCCGGGTTGGGAAGGGCATGTTACTTTAGAATTTTCTAACACAACTCCACTTCCTGCCAAAATTTATGCTTTTGAAGGTGCTTGTCAGTTCTTGTTTTTTAAAGGAAATGAAAGATGTGAAACTTCTTACGCCGATCGCGCGGGGAAATATTTAGGACAAAGGGGTGTTACTTTGCCAAGGGTTTAGTAAAAATACAATTCTAGGTAAAAAATAATGAAAGATAACACGAGAAAGTCTCATCCAAAAACTGTATTAATGCAGTTAGCTGCTCATCGTGTTTTTAATCAATTATTCAATTTTACTAATAACAAAACTCAGAGCGGTCAATTAAAGACAAGTGCTTATGATTTTTTGACAGAGTTAAATTCTGAATTTCCCGTTGGAAATGATGGAAAGGTTCATTTTAGTTTGATGGATGATGCAAAATGCCGACTTGCAATTTCTAAATTAATTGCAATATCTTCAAATATTTCGCGATTTGAAGCTGATAAAATTAGTAATAAATATTTTGATTATGTTTTAGAACTAGGATTTGTAACGCCTGACGACCCTAATATCCCATCTTTGCCAAATAAAAATATTCAGCAACTTAATAAAGAATTATTGTTTAGAAAGAATTCTGCCGTAAAAACCAAGAAGGAAGATGTGCTTGTGAATCTTCAAGATGAAAGTGAGGATGAAAAATTTGTCAAATCAATTTTTATTGACTTATTTAATGACCTAAAATTTGAACAGCTAATACCCCAAAAATACTCAGAATTACTTGATATTAAGAAAGTTGTTGATGAGCAAAGATCTAGATTGGAAATAGAAGATGAAAGACTCATTTGTAAGTTATCTGAGGAAGAGAGAAATCTTTCTGAAAATAAAGATCAAAAACTACAAAACTTATTCGCTTCCGAAGCTGTAAAAATTTTAAAAATTAATTTTGGCGAGCGTTTTGATGATTTTATTATTGATTTTCAGAATCAGAACAATCAATTAATTCAAAATCAGAAAAAGATGGAAGCGGAAGAAGAGTCTGTTGCTCCAGAAATTTCTCAATTAAAAAAATTTTCACCCATAGACGGACAATCTAATAAAAAGAAAAAGAAACCTAAAAATTTAAATCCAAAATCAACACAGGGAACTTCTCAAGTTGCAGAAGCTGAATTGCCACAAGAAAAAATAACATTTCAAGGTTGCTTCTCAGAGCTGAAAAAATTGCCAGGAATTAATGCAAAAGATCGTGCCCAAGCTTATTTTGAAGTAAAAAGGAAAATTGACATTCTGATCACTAACAATTCAAATGATCAGAATTTATTCTTCCTATTCTCAGAAATGGTAAAATTTGTCACTCCTAGGAAATCTGGAGAAGCAAGAATTACATATTTTGATGATTTAGTGGACAAATTTTCTGCTTTATTAAGAAAGAAAAAAATATCCATTCCACAAACGGCACAATTTAATTCTTTTAAAAAAAACCATCTCAAATCCAATATTACTCAAGATAAATATCTAGATGAGTTGTTCTGTAATTTTTTTAGGTCTGAATTTGACTATGACAAGCTAATTTTTCCTTTATTAGAAAATATTAATTTAAGGCCAGAATCATTAGATCTTTCTAAGTTGGCTAGTTATAACCCCAATAATGCACTGCGGATTCTAAAATTTTTAGGAAAAAAAATATCTCCAGATGAAAGGATAAAATTTGCGACTCAATCATGCGAAGTGGTTTTAAAGTTTATGCATGGAGATAATTCATCTCAGGCCGATCTTAAAGAGGCGGTTAAATTTGTTACGGCCCAAGATCTTAGTGGGGTTGATGAAAAATTAAGAAAAGACTTATTATTTAGTATTTTTGAATCTGGAATTGATTATCCAATAGAAAATATCCAGAAAATGTTTCCCGATAAAAGCTTAAAGGGGATTTCATCAATGACTAACAAAGGCGGTGTTAATTTTTTAACAGTAATAACTTTTTTTGGTAAAATGTCTTTGATCGAAAAAATGGTAAAAGAATGTGGGTCGGATGAATTTATTGAGTTTTTAGTTCACAAAGACGAGTCAGGATTCTCACCTTTGATGATAATGGCTCATTATGGTAAAATTGATGGAGCAAGGAAGTTACTGGATGTTATACCGGAAAAACAAAGGTTTGATTATATAGTAAATAATAAAACCCAACAATATCAACAAAATGCTCTTTTTATTGCCTCTGCATTGGGATATTTAGATATTGTAAATGCAATTTTGAATGTAATTCCTGAAGATAAAAAAGCGCCATTAATAGAGAAAAAAGATTTCAACGATGAAACTATTTTAACAATTTTTTTAAAGAGGATTGCACAAATCACTAAAGAATTTGAAGATGATAGTTTAAAACAAACAGAAGATATTGGTTCAAGAGAGTTAAAATATGTTGATGGATTATTAAATTTATTGGATTATGTCACTACTGAGCACATATTAAGTTTTTGCAAGCAAGATGGTAGAAATCCAGTGGTTGAACTTGTTCTTCACATAAAAAAACTAGATATTCTCGAAAAATTATTTACAAAAGTTCCTAGATCACATGAATCTTTAAAGATGTATGCTGGTTTTATAAAAGAGGTTGAGGATGGATTTAAGGGTAAAACTCCAGACCCTAAACCAGAATTGGGGTCTGTAAAGTCAATGGCTAATAATACAGCTAACACAAACCTACAAAAATTATAATTCCAATTAAAATCTTGCGGAAATTTTATCGTAATCATCCAAACCCTTAATTTTACCAATTGCAGCAAAATTTAATTTAGAATTTCCAATCATTTTTCCACCAAAATCGGTAATATCCTTCTTGGAGTAAGAGCTAATTTTATCCAGAATTTCATCTTCCAAAATCACTCGGTTATGATTCAAAACATTGCCACCCATTTTTTGTGATCTAGAAATTACACTTTCTTTAGCCATTAATAAACCAGCCTTAGTTTGAGTAACTACCCTTTTTAGCTCTTCATCAGTAATGTTTTGGGTAATTTTCAATAATTCGTCACTGATAACTTCAATTGCTTCATTAGTTTTATCTGCCGAAGTACCAAGATAAACTCCAAATAAACCATCATCGAAGCTGGAATAGTTAAAGGCGTAAACGCTGTAAGCAAGACCGCGTTTTTCACGAACTTCTTGAAAAAGTCTTGAAGACATTCCTCCACCCAAAATGGAAGCTAGAATTTGGCATTTGTAATATTCATCATCAGTGTATGAAAGACCTTTCATTCCTAGAATTAAATTTACTTGCTCTAAATTTTTATTTTTTCTGAAATCTCCACCTTGATATTTTGCTGCTTCACAATCTTCAATGATGTTATTTCCAAGACCACCAAAATGTTTCTCGGCATATTTAACAAATTCCTCCTCGTCAATATTTCCAGAAACAGAAATTACAATATTAGAATTATTGTATTGTTTAGAGGTGTAGGAAACAAAATCTTCGCGGCTAAATTTTTTAACATTTTTAGCTGGACCCAAAATTGATCTGCCAATTGCTTGTTTGGGGTAAGCTGCATTTTGAAAATAATCGAAAATAATATCGTCAGGAGTATCGTTAGTCATGGCAATTTCTTGCAAGATTACCCCGCGTTCTTTTTCCAATTCGACTTCGTCGTAAGTTGAATTTTGAAGAATGTCGCTTAAAAATTCAGTCGCAAACTCCGCGTCTTGTTTTAAAACTTTAGCGTAATAAACTGTTTTTTCGCGAGAAGTGTAGGCGTTAATGTGCCCACCAATATTGTCAAATTGTTCGGCAATTTGTCTGGCATTTCTGGTTTTTGTGCCCTTGAAAGCCATATGTTCCAGAAAATGCGAAATTCCATTTAATTTTAAAGACTCATTTCTGCTTCCAGTATTAACAAAAACACCAATTGAAACAGTTTCAACAGTTTTAACTGGGTCAATAACAATGCGTAAATTATTTTTTAAAGTAATTATTTTCGGTTCCATATCTATTTTTCTAAGTTAAAAAATCAAATAAACTAACTAAAATAATCAATCTGTCAAAACTTATTGAAAAAATAGAGTTGCTCCTTGTTATTCAATGCTTCACAAATTAAATAAAGATTAAGTATGAAAGCGCAGTAGTTTGTTAATATTTTGTTAGATTTGTGATTTATTAATTAATTTTTAGTTAATTCTTTTTAAAAAACTGTGCTAAATCGCGAATGTGGGAAATGGTGTGAATTTTAAGGCTTCCAAGGCTACTTCTTAAGCTTTTCCAGCTTTTTAATTTCTCAATTCCTTTAGGTAAAATAACATTCTCAAAACCAAGCTTGGCGGCTTCTTTAAGGCGAACATCAATTCCACTAACCATTCTAACTTCTCCACTTAAACCAACTTCACCGATAACAGCACAATTATTGGGCAGGGGAATGTCTTTGGCAGATGAAATTAAAGCAGCTGCAACGGCCAAATCTGCTCCTGGTTCATTAATTCTAAGTCCACCAGCAATATTTAAATAAACCTCTTTGTCGCTTAAAGAAAGGCCAAAACGGGCGCTTAAAACGGCAATAATCATTGAGAGGCGATTCACATCCCAGCCAACAACTGCACGTCTTGGAGTGGGCATAAAGGATGGCGCAATTAAAGCCTGAACTTCTACCAAAATTGGTCGGGTTCCTTCCATTCCGGCAAAAACTGCTGCGCCAGAAATATTTGCAGTTCTTGAGGATAAAAATAATTCGCTGGGGTTTAAAACTTCTGAAAGACCGACATCGTTCATTTCAAAAACACCAATTTCATTGGCCGCTCCAAAACGGTTTTTAATTGAGCGTAAAATACGGAATTGATGTCCGCGCTCTCCTTCAAAATAAAGTACGGTATCCACCAAATGTTCCAAAACTTTTGGGCCAGCAATTTGGCCATCTTTAGTAACGTGGCTAACAATAATTAGAATGATGTTTTTGCGCTTAGCCAACATTGTAAGTTCTCCAGCACAGGCCCGAACTTGTGAAACCGTTCCGGGAGCAGAAGATAAATCTTCAATGTACATTGTCTGGATAGAGTCAATAATAACGACGGTTGGAGCCTCTTTATTGTTCAGGGTTTTAAGAATATCTAAAACATTAGTAGTGGAGGCAAGTTTAACCCCCGATTTTTCAAGGCCTAATCTTTTGGCGCGCAGACGAACTTGGTCGACAGATTCTTCGCCAGAAATGTAATAAATATTATTTTTTAAAACGCTTAATGATGCCGCAGCTTGTAGAAGTAGGGTCGATTTACCAATTCCAGGGTCTCCACCAATTAAAACCGCCGAACCTTTGACTAATCCACCGCCTAAAACGCGATCAAGTTCAGATATTCCAACCTGAATTCTTGGAATATCGGCAGCCAAAACATCTAAGCAAGCCATTTCAATTTTTTGGCCTTTTTCCTTAGAATTTTTTGTTTTAGCTAGAACATTAGTGGTCAAAGAACCACCTTCCGTGTTCAATCCACCAGTTTCATATTCTTCCAGTAGCGAGTTCCAAGTACCACAATCTGGACATTTTCCAGACCATTTTGTATGAATTGTGCCGCATTCTTGGCAAGAATAAGTGCTTTTATTAGACATTGATTAAAAATTAGCTTTTGCGAGAAATTCCATATTCCAAAATAGAAATTAGCATCGACTTTTCTTCTCCATCGGGAAAAGAATTAAGCTTTTCTTTAGCTAAATTCTGGTAATTAATAGCAATTTGGGTTGATTGATTGAGGGTGTCGTATTTATTGATTAAAGACATTATCTCCTCAAAAGATTTTGGATCATCTTCCTCATTAATTAAATTATTGGTGAATAATTTCTGAATTTGCGCCTTTTCTAAATCATTGGCTTGATTGTAAGTTAAGATGATTGGCAGAGTAACTTTTCCTTCAAAAAAATCATTGCCAATTTTTTTACCTAAAGTCTTTTCATCAGATTTATAGTCCAAAATATCGTCAATAATTTGGAAAGCAATTCCCAAATTATTGCCAAAATCGTTTAAATTTTTCTTCTTCTCCTCATTTTGATTGGTAATTATTGCTCCAACCTTAGTTGCTGCGGAGAAAAGAATGGCAGTTTTGCAGGAAATAATATCTAAGTAATCTTCCTGAGTAATTTTTACATCATTAGAATTCATTAATTGCATAACTTCTCCATCAGCCATAATTCCCGAAGTTTTTGAAAGTGTTTCTAGAACTTCAATTGAACCATCTTTAACCATAAGTTGAAAGGAAACTGAAAAAAGATAATCACCAACTAATATGCTAGATTTATTGTTCCAAACCGAGTTTGCAGTGGGCTTTCCTCTTCTTAAGTTGCTTTCGTCAACTACATCATCATGAAGCAAGGTTGCGGTGTGAATAAGCTCAACTGCGGCGGCCAAGTTGCAATGTCTAGTTCCAGAGCTGTATCCGCAAAGTTTGGATGAAATAATTGTTAGAATTGGACGAATTCTTTTTCCTCCACTGGAAACCAGATAATTACTAATGTCAGCAATTAAATCAGCTTTGCCTTTTGAGCTGTCAATTATTATTTCGTTGGTCTTTTGAAGCTCTTTAGCGATTGAATCATGAATTTCTTGGAATAAATTCTTCTCAGCTTGGCTTTTAATGGGATGTAATTTTTTCATTTATGAAAAGTGTAATTTCTTTTTTATTAGGCTTAAAATCTTTTTCCCACCAATATTCTTTGGCAATTTTTAGTAGTTTGCCAATATTTCTCGGCTCAATTTGCAACTTAATTAAATCGTCACCATTAATGGGAAAGGGAGGAATTTTAATAGAGTTAATCATTCTGGAGATTCTGATAAAATCATCAATAAAATTTTTAAAATTATCATTCAAAACCAAACTTTTAATGTAAATAGAATTTATATTTTTACTAATATTGCTCAGTAAAATTTTGGCTAGGTATTTTTCTGAGACTTCAAAATCAATGGTAAATTTAGGTTTGTTTACTCCATTTAGAAAACTTATTTCTGCCTTAGAAAGGGTTAGGTTGGGAATTTTATCATCGCAAATAATGGCGATAATTTCAATTGGACTGAAATTGACCTTAACTTTCTCTTCTAATTGAAAAAGATTGCTTATTCCTAGAATTTTCTTTGGGGATATTTCTGGAAAAATTATTTGTAAGATATCATTTTCTAGCATTATTTGCAGAATTTTGATCAAATTATCTCGATTTTTACATCTAAGCATTTTAAATAATTCATCACGAACTCTTTCTAATGAAAGATTTTTCAGGCTATTTTTATGCTCTATGCAAGATTCTAAGCCAATTTCATCGATATTTCTGGCATATTTAGCGGAAAAGCGAAAAAATCTTAAAATTCTTAAATAATCCTCCTCAATCCTTTTTGATGGACCGCCAATAAATCTAACTTTTTGATTTTTTAAATCTTCCAGCCCACCAAAATAATCATAAAGATTGCCCTGAAAATCAATTGAAAGGGCATTTATAGTAAAATCTCTTCTTTTAGCGTCTTCAAAAAAATCATCAACAAATTCAACTTGGGGATGGCGTCCAAAATTCTTGACATCTTTTCGAAGGGAGGTTATTTGATATTGTTCATCGCCAATGAGAGCTGTTACTGTGCCATATTTTATTCCGGTTGGAATGGCTTTGATGTTGTTTTCTTCTAGAATTTTTAAAGTTTTTACGGGAGGGAACTTGCAGGCTAAGTCAAAATCTATTTTTGAGAAATCTATCTGTGAAGATTTTGTTTTAAGGGAATTATTTTTTTCTTGGTCAAAAATAAAATCACGCACCAATCCACCAACAATTCTTAATTCATCACCATTTTCCATGATTTTAGAAGAAAGTAGGGAGAGGTTCTGAGAAATAAGTCTTTTTGCAGAAGGGAGGGGGATTTTTGTTGTAATAATGTTTTTGGCCATATTTTAAATTTAAAGCCAGATATTAAAAAACCCAGTGAAACTTATTTTCACTGGGTTTTTTAAGATTTTAGTTAACGTTTTCAGAGATGTGTTTAACAGCGCTGCCAACAGTGGTAATTTGCTCAGCTGCTTCATCAGGAATTTCAAGTCCGAACTCTTCTTCAAAAGCCATTACAAGTTCAACTTGGTCAAGGCTATCAGCGCCAAGATCATCAATAAAGTTTGCAGTTTCTACAACTTTACCTTCCTCAACACCTAAGTGATCGACGATGATTTTTTTTACTTTATCAAAAATTTCCTGATTGTTAGACATAAGCTTGTTTAAGTTTTTGGTTGTTAAAAGATGACGGACAATTATTCCTGAAGAAGGCAATTATCACATTAAAAATTCTATTGATATATCTTAGGATTTTTTAGCAATTATTTTAACTAAATAGCTGCTAAGTACCCCTAATTAGTGGCCACAGATAATATGTTTGCTAATTTAAATAGCAAATAAATAATGTCGTAATTAAGGTTTTTTTGATCAAATCCTTAGATAAAAATTACCTTAATTTAAGGTCCATACCGACATTAATTGATTGCTGTTAATTCCAAATCCGTTAGTAATCTTTCCAATTATTTTTGACAATGTGGCTTCGCCAACAAATTTAGATAATAAGGCATTTTCTTTTTTTTCAAGATCAATCTTTCTAACCTGATATTCCTCAACATCGATTTGTTTTTTTTCGCTTAAATAATTCAAAGCTTCTTTTTTACCGCCAATTTGATCAATTAATCCATTTTGAAGAGCCTGTCTTCCGGTAAATATTCTTCCATCCAGTATTTTACTGAGGTTTTTGGCTGTCAATTTTTCTCCACGGCGTTCTTTAACCATTTCAGAAAAGAAATCATAGATATCTTTAACTGAATTTTGAATTACTTGGTCGGTCAGAGGGGTGGTTTTTTCGAAAGGAGAAGGCGATCCCTTTAACGGTGATGATTTATAGGTAACGAATTTTACACCTATTTTACTGGCAAGTTCTGTAATTTCACTGCTTTGCATTATAACGCCAATTGAACCGGTTAAAGTTCCATTTCTAGCAATTATATGATCAGATGCGATGGCGGCCATATATCCACCAGAGGCGGCAACCGAACCCATAACTACTACTATTGGTTTTTTAGATGCGATGTCTCTTAATTGAGAATAAAGATTTTCACTTCCAACAATTCCACCACCAGGGCTGTTAATGTTTACAATTACAGCTTTAATATTTTCTTGTGTGGATATTCTTTCTAAGACTTCGTTGCGGTAGGTATCGTTGAAAATAACGCCCTCAATATTGATGCTTGCGATAAAATCACTGGTTTTGTCGATGTTTTTATTATTATCTGCAGAACCAAATAAGAGACGCAAAGTAAGAAGTAGAATCGCTATTATCATTAAAAATGATATGTTTTTCCACTTCTTAGCTTGGTCTCTTAAGTAAATTGAAGCCGTGAAATTATCGGAAGATAAAGACATAATTTATCAAATATTATTTTGATGTTTCAGGCTCTTCTTTAGCAGATTTTTTCTCTGATGACAAGGCTGACTCTTGAAGAGCTTCACCAAGAATATCTCCTAAACTAGAACCGCTAGATTGTTTTTCAGAATAGATGTAGGCATCTTGAGTATCAGATTCCATATCTTTAATTGAAAGAAGGGTTTTACCAGTAATGTTGTTAAACAAGATGATTTTTCCTTCGATACGATCTCCAATTTCAAATTTCTCAGTTTTTTGATCGTGCTTATTTTTGCTGATATCTAATCTTTTGATGATTGCTTTAACACCAAGATCAAGCTCAACTTCAACGAAGTCTTTTTTAATGTTCACTACGCCACAAGAAACGATCTCACCTTCTTTTAATTTAGTAAGTTCTTTTTTGAAGTTTGGTTTTTCAAGCTGTTTAATGCCAAGAGAGATTCTTTCTTTTTCATAGTTACTACCTAGAACCATAACTTTAATTAGCTCATCTTTCTTGAAAGCTTTGATTTTTTCTTCACCATCATCATTCCAAGAAACATCTGATACGTGAATTAGACCATCAACTCCGCTATCAAATCCGATAAATAGACCGAATTCAGTGTAGTTTTTAACAGTTCCTTCTAAGACATCACCAACAGCATGTTTCTCAGAGAAGATTTGCCATGGGTTTTTGTCACATTGTTTCATGCCCAAAGAGATACGGTGATTTTTAGCGTCAATATCTAAAATCATTACTTGAACCTCTTGGTCTTTAGCAAGAATTTTGTTTGGTGTTAGGTTGTTTTTTAACCAGCTCATTTCAGAAACATGAACTAAACCTTCAATACCATTTTCAATTTCAACAAAGGCACCATAAGTTGCAATGTTTGTTACTTTTCCTTTAACGGTACTGCTAACTGGGTAGCGCTCTTCAATTGACTGCCAAGGATTGTCTTGTAATTGTTTCATGCCAAGAGAAACTCTCTTAGTTTTTTCATCATATTTAATGATTTGAACTTTAACTTGTTGGCCAATAGCTAAAGCTTCAGAAGGGTGACGAACGCGGCACCATGAGATGTCGGTTAAATGTAATAGACCATCAAAGCTTCCAAAGTCAATAAACGCACCATAATCGGTGATGTTTTTAACCATTCCTTCCATAACATCGCCAATTTTGATAGTTGCAAGAACTTCAGTTCTTTCTTTATCTCTTTGACCTTCAAGAATAGCTCTTCTAGAAACAACAACGTTTCCACGAACGTCATCAATTTTCAACACCATCAATTTTTCGACCTTATTGATAAGGAACGCATCGTCAGTTAAAAGCATAGTATCAACTTGGCTTCTAGGTAAAAATGCAGTTATTCCACCAACATCAACGGCGTATCCACCTTTAACTTTTCCAAGAATTTTTCCTTCAATAATTGTTTTATCTTCTAAACAATTTTTTAAGTAATTCCAATTGTTGAATTTTCTAGCATTTTCACGGCTGATGATTAAATCACCTTTTTTATTTTCTAATCTTTCCAACATCACATCTACAACATCACCTTCTTCAACACTTCCGTCATCTCTAAATTCGGTCAATGGAACATAGCCGATTGATTTTGCACCAACGTCAACAGCAACACCTTTGTCACTAATTTCAACAATAACGCCTTTTACAACGGTTCCTTCACGTAAAACTTGAGAATCTTTTTCATATTCTGCAAGTAATTCTGCGAAATTTTCGTTAAGTACGAATTCGTCTTCTAGTTCGTGTGCTTGAATTTGAGTATTTGTCATAGGGAAGGCCAGTAAGGCGGGGGTTAGAGTTGATAAAAATAAAAGAGCGATAACACTATAAATTATTTTGAAAAAAGCAATTACTTATTTTTAAACAATTCTGGGTTTGAAATTAATAACATTTTCTTAGAGCAAAAGATAGATTCCTTAATGTAAAAAGGGCTGTTATCTGAAAACAGATAACAGCCCTTCACTTTAAAAATCTAAGTTTTAATTCTAAAAATTAGAAATTGTAAGCTACACCAATTTTGATGATATCAGGATTCAATGAAGCTGAAATTCCTGAACGAAGATAATCAACATATTCATATGATAACTTGAAATTAACATTTTCAACAGCTTCGTAAGTTACGCCAATTCCGTAAGTAAGAGCTTCAAGATTGTAATCTACTTTATAACCGGTACCACTATCTGTTCCACGAGTTTCTAAATAACCAAGATTCACGAAAGCAGCAAATTTTTCAGTAACGTCATAACCAACATTAGCTTTGACACCGTAACTATAGTTTAACTCTCCTTTATCTGAACCATCTGTAACTTCAGCATTATTAAAATCATAAAAAACTTCTGGAGCAACGAAAGGTACCCATTTTTTAAACAAACATTACTCTTCTAATCTATCAGCAAATTCAGTTTCGTAATTGACGCAAATTTATCAACAAAAA
>JBLHVR010000041.1:0-13352 GCA_047628655.1 Lentimonas sp. | reverse complement strand
ATTTAAATTAAAAACCCTTTCTGAGAAGGTAAATAATGTTGTTACGGCAAGAAAATTAAGTGTTGTTGAAGAAGAGCAGAAGGAAAAATCATCGAATCCTTTTTTATATTAAAGACATTCGAAGGGCTATGAAATCTTCATTTTATTTTATCAAGCAATATTACTGATTCAGAAAATCATTCAAATTTATGGGTAAACTCTCCTTTAGAAAAAGGCTAAAATCGGTTCAAGATTTGGATAGATTCTTCAGAAATATGAATGTATCTCTCAAATTTTAAATTAAAAAAATTCTTAACAAGTTCAGAATCTTATTCTAATTGACTTTAAGAATGATAATGATAATGATAATCATTATCATTTGGTAATAGATCAAATAATGAATTTTGATTTTTTAACTTGTGAAAATTATGGAATCTTGTGATTTCCAAAATTATTTAAGTATTTTTATAAAAAGAACATTTTGACTATAGAACAGGAGGAATCATACAAAAAACTTCATGGCACAAATTTGGTCATTCGAGGTAAAATTCATTATTTACACTATGATACAAAAAGACGATGTCTGCGCCTTTATCCAAAAAAAGGAAAGGACACTATATCAAAAAAACTTGATCCAAAGATAGCTTATTTTATTGCTAAAACTTTTGACGAGGCGTCTAAAGAAGATGGTTTATATGTTCAAGAAGTTAATCTTCCCTTTCCAAGATCTAGCTATTGGACACTTGATGCCAGAGCATTAAAAATCCTATTGGATGAAAATGGCGCTCAAACAATTATTTCTAAAAAAAAGGGTGCATCAGTAAAAAATTTTGAAATTAAAACTGCCAAAATAACCAATGAAGTTGGATCGGAAATAAAATATTATTCAATCCCCAAAGAGTTTGCCGCAGATTCTATTGCAAATAAATCTAACCCCAAAAAATGCCATTTCGTAAATCGTAAATATTCTTTTTTAAAATATATGGTTCTGAATTCAGCTATGTTGGATCATTTTGAGGGTATTGATCAATCTACAATAACGCTTTTTGAAGAAGAATTTAAAATTAAAAAAGATGGTTTAAATTTTAAGTTAATTCAAATTAACTCTAAGGGTAAAGAAATAAATTGTGACCCTGTCATTGCCAAAAAAATTGCAGCAATACAAGATATCCCTCCTGAAGAAACTATACAAAATGACAGAATTCTAATTAATCAAGAAAGATGGGATGAGGATTATAAAGACCAATTTGATAATGATCAGGACTTTGACAATGAGGTAAAAAAAGTTAGCAAATTTGAAATAGATGAAGGTATTAAAATTGCCAAACTAAAGGATGATAATGATCTTGACCCAGGAACAAGAATATGGTTTGGAAAAGATGGTAGTTTAAAGGTTTGTATCGATTCTAAAAATAACATTGTTTTAACCGCAGATACTACTGAAAATAAAGAGGCTTTATCGTCGTATTTGAAAGGAGAAGCAATGCTAAGAAGGGGAGAATCTTGGAAAGTTCCAGTTGTTCCTAAATGGTATAGAAAATTTGAATTCCAAAAAGACAATGAATCGGGATTGGTTCTGGTTATAGATGGAGCGGATGATGCCGCAGTTGCAATCAATAATACTGGTCTTCCTAGGCAACTTGAGGCGTCTATTCAGGCTTTTATAATTTTTCCAGCATTTTTGGCCTTAGTGAAGCTTGGGGTTGATGGCCTTTCTGAAGAAAAGCATGATAAGGCCGAAGAGGTGGCTGAGTTGGAGCATAAAATTGCTAAATTCGAAGATGAGATGGCTGCGATGGCTGAGAGGAAAGTAGAGGATTTGGAGATGGATGATTTAAAAAATATGTTGGAATTAATGCAAGATCTTTCATCTTCAATGAAAGATTTAAGTAATGCAAAAATTGAAGCTGACGCTGCCGCTAAGCTTGGATCTCCAGCTATGGTTGGGATGTTTTCTGCGGTTGCCGCCTATCAAATAAATTCTTTTCTTGATGTTTTTGCGGGAGAAGCTGGAATTCACGTTCTTACTACTGGAATTGGTGATGTTTTGGGAATTGATACAATTCCTAACGTTGCGGCTCGAGTTGGCTTATTGTCAATAGGAGGGGATGCTCTAGCATTCATAGGTCAATGCTTAATGACCTTATATGCTAAAGACAAAGCTACTGTCTCAAATTCGGAGTTTGGTAAAATAAATGAAGAAATAAAATCTACTAAATCATCAAAAATAATTAGTGAGCAGGTTAAAGAGATCCTCATTGGAGTAAAAAAACAGCAGCGTTTTTATGCTAGCTCACAAGTCGCTGGAAATGCAGCTCTTTCTTCAGGTCAAGCGATGATGGCAATATTTGGCCCTGTTATGCTGGGTCTTGACTCAGGAGTTCTCACCGGCTTAGGTTTGACTTTGGGTGGGGTCGGTCTTAATTCTTATGCTGCCATTTACGAAAGCACAAAATTTTCTCATAATGAAGAACAATCAGATCTAGAAGAAAAACTATCAGAACATTTTGGCAATAAACTTGCCGAACTTGCATTGTCTAAAATGAAAAAAGATAATTTAGGTGATCAAAATTATGCAAGCCATAGTGATATACAGAAACTATTACAAGATAAGGCGTATACTTTTGAATATTTGATGCATTTAAATTCTGTGAATTTGGTTGTTGGAAGAATTTTCAAAGGCGTGCAAAAACAATCATACGGGGCAGTAGCAACGAGAAAATTCCTCGAAATTTTTGATCATATTGGTTATTTATTAGGAGATTTAGGTAAGGCAGGTGAGGTTTTTGATTCAGCACTTGATGTTTCACAAAATAACCAAACTTTTAATAGGGGAATTAAAAAAGCAAAAAATCATTATGGGCATTCCTCCAATAAGCACCAAGTTCATTTATTGGAATTAACAAAAGAAGTTGAAAAAAATAAGGCAACTTTTGAAGAACAACTTAATAATTCTAAAGCTCTTGGTGAGTACGGATATGCATTGGTTTGGAAGGAATTTTCTGATTCATTTTCTTTTAATAAAGATGATCAGGAGCAATTAATAAAAACAGGATCTTACCTCCAAGAATATGATTTAGGAGGTGATAATGAAAAAAAAATTATTTTAAAAGAATTGGGTTTGCTACCAGAAAAATCCAAACCTCTTCCATCTCATAAAGAGTTAATCATAACTTTACAAATAGCGCGTTTTACTAAAAAAGTAGTAGGTTTAAAAGATATTGTTGAACGGAATAAATCGAAGAGCGATAAAGAAAAATTAGATGACTTTAATCAGTCCTTTAAAGGTAGTGCTTCCCACAAAATATTCTTGGAAGGGGCGGCGCAGGAAAAGTACAATAAGGGGACTAGAAGGCGTATTTTTCCTAAATTATTTCGAGTTCGAGGAGCTAAGCAAAGAGGAGATTACAAATCAGAAATGAAAAGCTCACTCAATATAATAGGTCAAGTTAAAAAAAAAGGCGGAAAGAACTGGGTCCATTTTTCTCGAAAGAAAAATATTTATGATCTTAATCCCGAAAGAATGGGAACAAAAGAAGATTCATTTGTGCCAAGTAAAAAGGTCATTAGAAAAGTTATGTCTGATGATAAACATAAGATTAGGTCATTAACTATGCGTAGCTTAATTCAAGGCGTAGAGTCTTCTATGTCCTACGCAGAATCTTTGCAAGAAACCCAAACAATGCTTAGTCATGTTTCAAATAAAAGCTCCAAAGAATTGAAAGAGATCATTCCTCCTGCACCCGCTTTAGAAATTTCAAATTCTACTACAAGTACAGAAACAAAATCTACTCCCTCCTTTTTTAAACCCAAAAGTAAAACTGATAAAGAAAATTTACCCCCTCCTGCACCCGCTTTAGAAATTTCAAATTCTACTACAAGTACAGAAACAAAATCTACTCCCTCCTTTTTTAAACCCAAAAGTAAAACTGATAAAGAAAATTTACCCCCTAGTTTAGAAATTGATAGAGAGTCTTTATTTGAAGATCCTAAATCTATCAATCGCAGCACTCCGCATAAGTATAAACGCTCACCTAGTAATAATATTTTTGAAAATAAAACTCCCTCCTCAGTAAATAATATTTCTCAATATAGAGGTGGGAGCCCCAATCTTATTGTTAATAAAATACCTAATGTTGGCTCTAGATCAAATTATACAAATGTTGGTGGTAATAGTTCAATATTGGGGTTGATGTTGGGATTTATAACAAAAGCTATCAGTTCTATATTTAAAAGTTTTCGGAATTTATTCTTTAATAGAAGAAAAAATATTGGTTCATTATCTTCGAATGCAGCAAATAAAAATGTTACTTCTTGTCTGAATAAGGGAGTTAAAAAGAAAATTTCCAGAGCAAAATCTTCAATTTCTCCAAGATCTGCAGTATCAAATTTTTCTTGGAATTCACTCTTGCCAAAATACAAAGGAAGACAAAAAGGTTGATTGTTTGAATTGATGACTTAACCCAGTTTTATTATTTTGCGGTTGTTTCTAATTAAAACCAATGATTAGAAACTGTTAGTTAATTAGCTAACAGTGTTTAGCGAAGTTTGGTAAATATTTAAGAGTAATTTTAATTTACAAATCAACTTTCTTCCAAGATGCACCTTCTTTTTTATAAAAATTAAGTTCGTAAGATTTATCTTTGTAAGATTTCCATAATTTTCTAGCTTCACCTAAATTTCCATCTCCAAAGAAATAGAATATTTTTTCAAAACCTACTAAAAACTCTTCGCTAGCTTCGTTTAATTTTATCAAATAATTGGCCCGATTTAAATTTTCTTGGTCATTTGAAATCAAGATTGGCTGTTCTTCAAGGTTTAATTTGTCATTTTTAGTACAATGAGGAATGAATTTAGTTTTGCTAAAATTCCAAAGCCCATTATCAATTTCTTCTAATTGTTTTTCATTCTGGCAAAAAATGAAGGCTTTTTTATCATCTTGAAGAATTTTTGTTAAAATTGGTGCAATTGATTTATAAATGATGTCATCGATTTGATAGAAATTAATTTCTGTTTTCTTGCTCATCTATAAATAATCTTTAAATTCGTGAATTATTTGTTTATACATTTTTTGCTTAAAAGAAACAATTGAACTTATTATTTGCTCTCTTGAAATCCATTTCCATTCTGAAAATTCAGGCTCTTCTGTTTGAACATCAATGGCACTATCTTCTCCAGAATATTCCACTAAATACCATTTTTGTCTTTGCCCTAGAAATTTACCGCCCCAAAATTTTTTTTGTAACTTGTAGGGTAAGTTGTAATAAAAATATTCTGAACTTCTGGATATTATTTTAACATTTTTCTTGATTCCAGTTTCTTCGGCAAGCTCGCGAAACATTGCAATATCCTCGCTTTCTCCAGCGTCAATTCCGCCTTGAGGCATTTGCCAAGCATCGGAATTATTATCGATTCTTTTACCAACAAAAATTTCTTTTTTTTGATTTATTACGACAATTCCAACGCCGCTACGATAGAGGTGGTCTGGTTTTGTTTGATTTTCGTTCATTTTTATTTTGACTTAACTTAAATAGTTGACTATTTTTTGCCCTTCTTAGGAAGGCATTTGTGATTCATCACGCATCTTAAAAAAAGATCATCTAAAATCAAACAAATTTAAAAATGAAATATATCAGTACTAGGCAAAAAGCTACCCCGATGAACTTTGAAGACATACTATTGCAAGGTTTAGCAACTGATGGAGGTCTTTACATACCAGAATATCTGCCAAAATTTTCTCCGGCTCAAATTAAAGATATGGCTAAATTGAATTATTCAGATTTAGCTTACAAAATTCTCCACCCTTTCATTTCTGGTTCAATTCCTGACGCTGATTTAAAGAATATTATTGATAAATCTTACGAAAATTTCACTCACAAGGCCGTTGCTCCTACTAAGCAACTTAGTCATAACGAATATTTGCTGGAATTATTTCATGGACCAACTTTAGCTTTTAAAGATTTTGCTTTACAAACTTTGGGTAATTTACTGGATTATTTCTTGGCAAAAAGCGGTCAAGAAGTAGTTATTATCGGCGCCACTAGTGGAGATACAGGTTCCGCTGCAATTATGGGTTGTAAGGGCTGTAAAAGCGCCGAAATATTTATTTTACACCCATATAAAAAAGTTTCCGATGTACAAAGAATGCAGATGACGACAGTTACTGATGAAAATGTTCATAACATTGCTGTTAAAGGAAATTTTGACGATTGCCAAGCTTTCGTGAAGAAAATGTTTATGCTGCAATCTTCAGGTGAAGATTTTCTTAAAGGTAAAAAAATTGTTGCGGTTAATTCAATTAATTGGGCAAGAATTATGTCGCAAATTGTTTACTATTTCTATTGCGCTGTAAGAGCTGGAGCTAGCGAATCTAATCCAGTTTCATTCTCTGTTCCAACTGGTAATTTCGGCGATATTTATGCTGGATATTTGGCCAAAAGAATGGGTTTGCCAATTAAAAAATTAATCGTTGCAACTAACGATAATGACATTCTAGCCAGATTCATTAACAGCAACGATTACAGCCGCAAAGAATTGCTGGAAACTCTATCTCCAAGTATGAATATTCAGGTTTCTAGTAATTTTGAAAGATTACTTTTCGATGCTTACGCAAAAGATGGTAATCCGAAAGAAGTTGCTAAGTTAATGGAAAAGTTTGAAATGACGGGAAAGCTTGAAGTTGAGCCACAAATTTTAGAAAGTATCAGAAAAGACTTCGTTGCCTACGCTGTTAATGACCAAAAAACTTGTGAATTAATCAAAGAATTATACGAAGAAACCCAGGAAACTATCGATCCTCACTCTGTTATTGGAATTGCAGCCGGAAGAGAATATATTGCTAGTGAAAAATATTCTGGAGAACAAGTAATTACTCTTGCAACCGCTCATCCAGCCAAGTTTCCTGATGCTATTAAAAAATCAAAAGTTAAAGAAGTTGATCTTCCTCATTTTTTAACTGGGTTAATGGACAAGAAAGAAAAGATGGATATTTTGGAAAATGACGTTGAAACAATTAAAAGTTTCATTTCCCAAAATTGTTAATTTCCCCTTACCTATTTTTCTTGTTTTAAACAAAGGATTTTAGGAATATTAAAACTGCCATTCCAAGTTTAAACTTAGAATGGCAGTCGGGAGCTAAAGTAAAATTACATACTTCCAATTATGATCGCCAATATCGGATTTACATCCCTTCTGCTGCTCTTATTCTTTTCTTTTGTGCAGCCAATATTCCTTATAAAATCCTCCACTAAAAACTTAAAAAATCTTTCTGCTTTATTTTTAGGTCTTTCTGTAACAGCTTTCATTTGTCTGATAATTTCTTATATTATATCAGATTTTTCCATCCAGAATGTCTATCAAAATTCTCATAGTTTAAAGCCATTAATTTATAAAATTTCGGGCACTTGGGGAAATCACGAAGGATCAATGCTACTTTTGCTTTGTTTCTTATGTTTTTACGGAACATCTTTCGCATTTCTAAGCAAAATTGATGATAAAACAAAAAACACCGCACTTTCGGTGCAATCTTTAATTATTCTAGGGTTTGCGGCCTTTATTTGCTTTACATCTAACCCATTTTTAAAAATATTTCCAGTTCCAATTGAAGGATTAGGATTAAATCCTCTTCTGCAAGATGTGGGATTAGCCATGCACCCACCAATGCTCTACGCCGGATATATTGGCTTTTCTTTGGTTTTTAGCATCGCTATTGCGGGTCTTCTAAATGAAAAAATTAACCAAGATTTTGCCTTAAAATTAAAACCTTGGCTCATGCTTTCTTGGAGTTTCTTAACTCTTGGAATTGGAATTGGATCTTGGTGGGCATATCGCGAACTAGGTTGGGGAGGTTTCTGGTTCTGGGATCCAGTAGAAAATGTCTCATTAATGCCTTGGCTTTGTGCAACGGCGCTTTTCCACTCAATTTCAGTTCTATCTAGAAAAGGATCTTTCAAACTTTGGAGCTGCTTTTTGGCAATTTTAAGCTTTGTTTTTTGTTTACTAGGAATTTTTCTAGTTAGATCAGGAATAATAACCTCAGTTCATTCTTTTGCTAACGACCCTTCACGGGGAGTTTTCATTATTGGGTTGTTATTTTTAATTGGTGGGGCAGGGTTCTTAATCTTCTTCTTCAAGGGCTTGAAACTAACATCGAAATCAGAACATTTCGCTTTAAAATCGAGAAGTGGAATGATTTTAATTAATAATTTCTTAATATGTTTTGCCCTTTTTGTAGTAACGCTGGGAACTTTATATCCACTTATTGCACAGCTTTTCTTCGACACTTCAATTTCAATTGGTCCATCTTATTACAATAAATTATTTGCCCCAATATCTTTGGCAATTTTATGTTTAATGATTTTGGTTCCTTCAGTTCGTCTAGGTAAATTTTCCAGCAAATCCATGTTTTTAGCGCATATTGGAATGTATATGGTAATTGGAGCAATTTTCTTAACAGCAATTTTTTCCACCAACAAGGAATTAAATATGAAAATTGGCGATAAAACCACGATGAAGAAATATGAAATTAAATTTGAAAAAATGAATTATGTGGCAGGAAAAAATTATGTTGCGCGGGAAGGAGAATTTTTAATTAATGGAAATATAAGGCTTAATCCTCAAATCAGATATTACCCAGAGTCAGACCAAACAACTACTGAAGCTGATATTAAATATTTTATCTTCTCCGATCTATATCTCGTTATGGGCGGAAAAGATGAAGAGGAAAATTATGCCATTAAAATTTACCACAAACCCTTCATGTCATTCATTTGGTTAGGATGTTTGATGATGTTTTGTGGTGGAATTCATAGTGTTACGAGAAAACTCTTTGGTAATATTCTCTCAAAATAATTTTTTCATCGTCAATCACCTTATTTAAAAAGCTTAAATTAAAGGCTCTTTCAATATTACCGAAAATTTCGAAATTTTTTCCCCAAGAAATCAAAGTTCGAAGCGACATTAAATTAGAAAGATCACCATTGGCAAAACCTTCTCTGGTTAAATTGGCCATTTGTACCATCATTTTTGCTGCGTCTTTATGAGTTTTTTTAGACAAAAATGGCAGCTTTTTTTGCAAAATTTCAATTTCTTTATCCGCTTCTAAATAATGTAAATTAGCCACCATATTCCAGCGATCCATCTGAGCCTGATTAATTAAATTAGTTCCGTGGTAAATTCCTAAATCATCACCCATGCCAATGGTGTTAGAAGTTGCAAAAAGGCGGAAATGCTCATGCGGGCTTAAAATTTCATTTTCTTCCAAAAGGGCAAACTTCCCTTCTTCTTCCAAAAGTCTTTGAATAACGAAAGAAACTCCAGTTCCAATTGCGTCATATTCATCTAGAACCAAAACGACACCGCGAGTTAGGGCGTAAGGAATTATACCACGCTTAAATTGTGTAACTTGTTTTCCATCTTTTAAGGTAATTACATCTTTTCCAACCAAGTCTAATCGGGTTATTTGAGAGTCAAAATTAACTCGCAGAACTGGCCAATTAAGGCGAGCGCAAACTTGTTCAATATGGGTAGATTTACCAGTTCCATGCATTCCTTGAATTAGGCTGCGCTGATTAAACATTAATGAAGCTAGAATTACTGTGGAAGTTAGTGGGTCAAAAACATAGTTTTCGTCAATTGCTGGAACTAGCTCACTTTTTTCATCAAAGGCTTTAACTTCAAAATCACACTCAAAACCGAAGGTTTTTTTACAATCTATTTTGTTATTCAATGAATTTTTTGCTGATTTATTTATCATAATGATTATTTTGTTGTGCTAATTAAACGACGGATAACAATGCAAGAAAATAATCAAAACTCAAGAAATTTTCCAGTAATTGATTTGGGAGATTTTATTTTACGCGAACAGACCGAAGATGATGCCGAAGCTTTCTTCGAATATTACGCCGACCCGGAAGTTAGTAAATATATCATTTCCTCAATTCCAAAAACTGTTGAAGAAGCCAGAACCGAAATTCGCTATTGGATTAATGTTTACAGTTATAGCGATGGCATTTATTTCGCAATTGCCAGAAAATCTGACAATAAAATGATTGGTTCAGTTGGAGTTTCTGGAATCAACAGAATGCATAATCGCATTGAAGCGAGCTACGATTTATCCAAAGAATATTGGAATAAGGGTTTAATGAGTAAAGCTTTAAAGGCTGTTACCGACTATGCTTTTCAGCATAGAAAATTCAATCGCATCGAGGCAATTGCAATGCCAGAAAATGTTGGCTCTTACAAAGTGCTAGAAAATTGTGGATTCACTTTCGAGGGAATTTTAAGACAACACAGGTTTCACAAGGGAAAATATGTTGATGTAAGAATTTATTCTCTACTCTACTCAGATTCTATTTGACAATTTAGCCTTTTTACTTTCAAATCCGCCCTCCTTTCAAGAATCCTTTCAAAGGATTTCATTTGCTGTCATAGCTCAGCGGTAGAGCACTTCATTGGTAATGAAGAGGTCCCGGGTCCGATTCCCGGTGACAGCACCAGACACATAAGGGTTATCCAGATAGTCCATTATCATTGATAATTTCTGGTTCCACATTTTCCAAAACATTCAATTGACCCAACTTCTGAATTTAAGATAGGTTTTTGCAAAAAAAAGTAATAGTCAGATCATCCAATTTTTACAATAGTTTTATCTTGATGTGGCTACATTTTTCCGGACAGTTTTCAGGCAAAGAAAAATCAAAACTATGTCCAACAAAACCAAGAAAAATTATCCTTTAGAATTTAAAGTTTCATCCGTTAAATTAGCATTAGATGCTAATCAATCTTCAGCTCAAACAGCAAGAGATTTGGGAGTCAATATCAATATTCTTCATAATTGGATCTCCAAATACTCTAATTCTAACAAAAATAATCAGAAAAATATGACTGGTAATGCAAATTCTTTTGAGGAAATAAAAAGTCTCAAAAAGGAACTGGCAATGGTCAAACAGGAGCGCGATCTATTAAAAAAGGCGGCAGCAAAGTTTGCGAAAGAATCACGGTAAGATACGCATGGATAAAAAATAACTGCAATTCTCAAAATGATAATTGCATCAACATCAACTCTGAAAAATCTGATAATTCATCATTTCCAATTACGACTTTATGCCGATTTATGAAGGTTTATAGTAGTGGTTATTATGAGTGGTTAAATCGACTTCCAAGCAACAGGGATATAGAAAATTAAGAGTTGCAACTGCAAATAAAACAGGTTTTTGTGTCTAATCGCAATGTTTATGGCACTCGTAGAATTGCCAAGATATTAGCTAAGAATAATATTTTGATTAGCAGGCGTAGGATTGGCAAATTAATGGCATCTGCTGGTCTTTTTTGCAAAACTAAGCGCAGATTCAAAGTCACGACTGATTTAAAGCACAACCAGCCGATAGCTCCTAATTTATTGAATCGTGGGTTTGATGTTGATTATCCTGATAAATATTGGGTCGGTGACATAACCTACATTCGAACCGGGAACGGCTGGCTTTATCTGGCAACGGTAATTGATCTTTATTCAAGACAAATTATTGGCTGGTCTATGGCTAATAATTTGAAGGCTAAATTAGTCAACGACGCCCTAATAATGGCGATCTGGAAGAGAAAACCGAATAAGGGTTTGATCTGGCATTCTGATAGAGGAAGTCAATATGCTTCTGATAGTAATCGAGAGATTTTGAAGGATCATGGCATTGTTTAATCTATGAGCAGAAAAGGTGACTGCGGGGATAATGCCGTTGCTGAATCATTTTTCCATACTTTAAAAACTGAACTTACAAATCATTATCAATTTAAAAATCAGCAGGAGGCTAAAAATGTAATATTTGAATATAGTGAGGTTTTTTATAATCGGATTCGGATCCATTCTGCTAATAATTATTTAGCGCCAGTTGAGTTTGAAAAGGTGAATAGAAAATACTTAAAATCTGTCTAATTTAGTGTCTAGAAAAAGGTTGGCATATCTTTCATTAACCATAAGATTTAATTAATTTTTGATGAAATAATCTGGGAAATTTTCTCTTTTGAGAAATATTATGATTTTGGCTTGGTGCATTTGTTAAGTTTTTTAGTCATGCAAATTTGATAAGCGGCAGATTTTGCCCAAAATTTTAACACTTCATTAACATCAGATCTCTTATTAATAATATCGCCATCCAATCTTTTGCTACCCACTCTTTTATCAACTGCGGCAGCAATAATTTCTCCACTCATTGAATCAGAAATTTTAACTTCTATTGAAGAGCCTCCGACAGAGGACGGCGTTCCTGTGATAGCTTCTTTTATTAAACTTATGGCAATTCCATAGGGCACAATGGTGGATATTGTGTCGAGTACGGGTTTAGAAAATCTAACATCTGTGATAGCGGCTTGAAGTTTTATGGTGTCAGGTCCTGACTGTTTCGTAATTGTCATTATTTTTCCTATTTCTTCCACTAAGTAAGATTGTAAATTATCGGCAATTTTTTGGCGTTCTTCGGGTTTTAATTTTGATAATTTGGAATCTTTTCCCATCCAAATTGTTGTTGGATCAATAATGATTTTATTATATTTATTGGATCCGAAACTAGATTTACGATATGTTAATAAGGCTTGATCTTCTTCGCCTGTTTTGAGTATTGAATAATCTCCAAGAAATCCTGATGTCTCAACTTTTCTTGCTTGTTGTGACTTCGAGCATCCCATCATAAAAAGACTTAAAAAAAGCATCGATAGGGTTAGGTTTTTTATTAACATATTTTTGTTTTATAGATTTTTAAGTTCCACTTTTTGTGGTTTTTATAATTTTAGGAAGATATTAAGTTTGATATTCATTTATTACTATTTCATGAGAGGTTTTAAAATTCAAACATTTTGACGGTCTTTTCAGTTATTAATTTTCAGTTACACACAAAACAAAGAAAGGTTATCCAGAGATCTTTTTTAACAATTAATTCTCAATTTATATTTCCCTCATTTCTAAAGACTGGGAAGGGTATTTCTAGTAATAATAATCATAATAATTCTAACAATCTAAATTCTAATTTTTATTGCTACAGCTATTCTGGGGTGGATATTTTTAAAGATAAATTAGATTTTTTTATAATTTAAAACAGTAAAAAACCCACCTTTAGATATCAAATAATTCAAAATAGTTACTTTTACTCTTTCTGTTGTTTATTGAAGAGGCGATTGATAAAGTCAGCGACAAAATATTGATTTATGTAAGAAGAAAGGACAGCTATCTGCTGCTGCAAAAAGGAGTTTTGCTAAAAAATAGGTTTAATAATTTGATATGAAAAATAAAATTATAGAAGGTGAATTTAGGGATTATGTGAATGATGAAAGTTTCCCATGTGTGGGGGCTAAATCTTCTTTAGATCAAGGAAATTTGGAGTTTTATT
>JBLHVR010000040.1:0-13358 GCA_047628655.1 Lentimonas sp. | reverse complement strand
GTATTGGCTGTGCTATTATCGACAAAAATAATCATTTGTTCTTGGTCATTTTCTGTCATCAGTTTTTTTGTAATGCCCGTAACTTCTTTGGTTACAATATCTACATCCCGAATTATTCGGTCAGTCATTCTTTTTTCTATTTTTGACAAAGTATATTGACGATTTTTGTTCTTATTTTTATTTTCAGAAACACCAAAGCGGTAGCTGTACCTCAGCCCACCAAAAGTTGTATTAGATCGTAAATCATCATGAGAATATTCTCCTTCTAATGACAATGAATGACCATTTTTGCTAAAAAAATCATATTCCCCTCTCGCCCTGAATCCATCAACTTTTTCATTAATATCATTATTCCAAAAATGGTAATAGCCGGCAAATATTTTTAAATCTTCGAAAAAAAAAGTTTTTCTACCGATTTCCATGTCAAAACCATTAAAACTGGTTTCAAAAGATTGAGCACTAACAAAGATGTTTGATCCTTGAACATGAGCGCTGCCATTCTCCATAACGCTGTTGGTAGATTTTCTGCCATTTTCAGGTAAATAGAAATTTCCTCGAAAATCCCAATTAATAGTTAAGGCTTCCAAGCCTAAAGTTCCTTGCGCAAACCTATTTTCATTGTCAGTTCTTCTAAGATCGTAAAAAGCATATGCACCCAATATCAACTCATTGTTAATTTTTCTTCTAAAACCAAGACCAATATTTCCTTCCTTATTGGTTTCATTATCCAACCATCCTCTGGAATCTAAAAACAACAAATTTTCATCATTTTGTAAAACAGGAATAAGGATATCTACTCTTCCCAAATTTCTTTTATTACCCCATTTGTAATCAACATCAATGCGAGGTTTGTATCTATTGGTTTTTTTAGTGAGATAAGTAGCGTCTTGAGAATAAGCGCCAATCGATGGCAATGTTAATAGTAGTGTCATTAAAAAAATAAGAGCTCTTCTAATACAGTAGATATTCACTTGCCTGGGTATTTGTTTTTTTTAAGGGCTTTCAAACTAAATTAACCCTAGTTAAAATCCCAACCTTATTTTGCCAATATTTTGATTTTATCAAGTGTTTTTGAAAAAAATTAGCAAATGATCTAGACAGTAACATTTAATTGTATTAAATATTTTTCCTCCCAAACTTTACTTGCCCACTTCTTTAAATTTAAAATAAATTAAAATGAAAATCCTTCAAACACTCTCAATAGCCTTGCTATTGATTTTTATTAGTAAATTGACCTTAGCTCAAAAAATAGTTATTACGGCTGATGTAAATGGCTGTAATAAGGAAATTAATAAATATTGTAAAGACGTTAGTAAAAATGGTGCCGAAAGAATTGCGGCTTGTCTTTATGCTCACGAAGATAAACTTTCTAAGCAATGTCAGTTTTCTTTGTATGATGCAGCAGCCAAATTGCAGCAAGAAGTTACCAAGCTAAGCTATGTTGCCAGTGAGTGCATGGATGATTTGGATAAATTGTGCTCTAAGGTTGAAATTGGCGACGGAAGGTTGCTAGATTGTCTAGATAAGCACGAAAGAAAAGTTAGTAAAGGTTGCAAAACAGCTTTGAAACAAGTCGGACTAAGATAGATCGTCTTACTAATTAATGAACTGCGCCGGAAGATCAGATAATTCTTAACTCTGGAAAAATAAGGAAAATTAACAAGTTCGTATTAAAATTTTAAAACAGGCTAAATCTAATTTTAGCCTGTTTTACTGAATCATATCTAAGAGCCAATCTAGGGATGAATAAATATCCACCAATTTTTGCTAATATTTTTACCAAAATACTTAATGTCGATTCCATTCTAATCTTTCAATTCCGTCCACTCACAACGCTTTTCTTTCAGACTTTTTTCATCATTAGAATGAACTCCGTTAGCAATTAAACTAACAACTCTATCATCCTTGTCGTAAGAAATGTGAGCTTGCATGGGGTTAGCAAATTCACCGAAACCCAGTAAATTACTAACATGAGAAATGTTAATTAAAATATTGGTAATTGAAGGGCAAATTCGAGAATCTAAATATCGATCTGTGAAATTCTTAGGAATTGCGTAGCTTAAAATATCGTTAGGATCGCTAAAGGCAGTGATGGATGTTTTTTTGAACATTCTATCATTCCATTTTGATCCATCTTTATTGCAATAAGCGGGAATTTCATTGAAAACCTCAGGATCATCTCGGCCCAATTGCAACATGGGCAGTTGGTTGGAAAGCATGAACATCTTCAATTCCTTTTTTTTCAAAATTTTGTGAAGATTGTTAAATTTTTCTTTGTCCTTACTGTCCAAACCTTCTTCAAAAAGTGATGCAATATACTGCAATCCATCGATGGCAATTCTACTTCCAAGACTGTGGGAAACAAAAATGTAATCGTCATGGTCAATATTTTTGAATGATTTAGGGTTTGCGGATAAGCATTGATGAGTGCCTTTATCAGGGATGTCTTTCCATTCATTGGTTCCCATCCAGCAAAATGATTGTATGAATGAGGTTAATATTTCTTGGCGTCTTTTACCAAGATAAATCATAGGATCGGGACTGGTGTCGTTGGAGAATTTTTTAATAGCATTGTTAAAATTGGCGCGTCTGAAGGAATATTCCCCTGAATTGTCATAAGCCAATAATTTTTTCTCTTCTCTGGTAATTTCAGACCAAGTTAGCTCGTGAAATATTAGGTTTTTTTTACTATTGTCTCGGCTGTTGAGTTTGTAAATGCGCAATGTTCCAAGTGGCTTACCTGGAAAGTCTGCGTTAATTAAAGAGATTTCTTTGTAATTTTCAGACCTTCTATTTAATCCTAGTTTCTTTGAAAGCTTCTCCATAAATTCCATGGAATATCCCGCCGAGTGATCGCCAACACCGTGAACATAAAGCAACTTAACTGTGCCTTTGGTTTTCGACATAGTTTGAGTGACCCCATCAAAAGATTTACCGTAAATTTGACATTTACGTGTATCTTCTTTTTTATGCTCCAAAATTCCTTCCACCATTCCGCGACCAATTCCACTGCACCCCGAAAGAAATAAAACAATGAAAATGGTAATGAAGCGAGGTGATCGGGCCATGAAAATTTAATATTAAAATTTGCAACAAATAGGAGAAAAAACCCATTGCACATTAGTCTTCTTGAGTTAAGGAACTAACTGCAGTGTCTGATTGTAATGAGCTAAATATTGTCTTAATCGAAGCTTAGTAAAAGAATAAATTTAAAGCACATCGCCACCCAAAGCTAAATAAAGGTTAACCCTCTCAGATAATAATTCTCGTCTGATTTGCAACAATTCAATTTCTGTGGAAATGGTATTTCTTCTAATAACTTGTAAATCTAGAAGACTACCTTGACCATATTCATATTTGGTTTCAGCTATTTCTTCAGATTTTTGCGCATGAATGTAGCTATCGCGCAAATTATTTTCACGCTTTCTTAAGCTCTCTTCCTTGTCCAGCGCAGATTCAACTTCATAGAATGCGTTTAAAATTGTCTTTTTGTAAAGCTCAACCGCCTCTTTTTCTTCGGCGGTGGTAATTTCAACATCTGCTTTTCTTGAACCGCCATCAATAATTGGAGCCACTAGGTTTCCAATGACATTCCAGAAAATATTAGTTGGGTCGCCAAGTTCACTAAGTGCATTGCTAGAAGTTCCAATTGAGCTAGTTAAAGCTAATCTTGGTAATCTAGCCGCTTTGGCCGATTTTTTACGACTAAAAGCAGCCTCTATTCTACTAGCTGCAGCCTTAATATCTGGGCGTCTTTCTAATAATTCTGAAGGAGTATTAGCTGGAAGATGCTTAGGTATTTTAGGGAATTTTTTAGCCACGGCAAATTCTCCAGAAGGGTATTCTCCTAATAATATTTCCAAGCTTCGAATTGATTGTCTATGGGCATTGGTGGTCTTATCTAAAGCTTCTTTTGCGCGAGATAAATCAGCTTTAGCTAAATGAATATCTTCCGATGAGCTTTTGCCTTCTTCATGAAAAGCCTGACTTATTTCCAATGTTTTTTCATAATTTGCAGCATATTTAACTGCAAGATCTCTTTGTGAAGAAGCTTCTATGGTTAAAAAATAAGCTTTTGCAGTTTGCGCCGCAATTGATTGGCGGGCATAAATAAAGTCGGCTCTAGTGGCCTTAAAATCTTGCTCAGCAGCTTTCTTTTGCGAACTAATTCTTCCCCAAACATCAAGCTCCCAAGATATGTCTACTGAAGCTCCAACATTACTTCCTGAAGAGTCTCCAGTTCCCGATCTTCCGCCTCCAAGATTTAAATCAACCGCTGGAACTAATTCCGCCCCAGCCTTTTTCGCAGATGCTTGTGCTGCCTCTACTCTAAATAAAGCAGCCTGTAAATCATTATTATTAAATATGGCCTGCTTAATTGTTTTTTCAAATATTGGGTCTTTAAATTCGGCCACCCATCCAGCATTTATTCTTTTGTCATCTAAAGCAATATTCTGACTTTTCCAATTTGCAGGTAGGGCAATTTCAAGAGGAATTTCAGCTTCTTGAGCCACATCAATAGATTTGCAAGAAAGCAATGGCTGAGCAATTAAGCCAATAATTGCAAAGTTAATTACGGTTTTTAGATTCATGTTTTTACTAAGAATTAGTGGGTCAAATTTTTTATTTGAAGGAATATGCTTTAAAGGAAGGCTATTAAAAAGCTCAGATCTTCAATTGCAAGAAAATAAAATGGAAAAGCTGCTAATTGTTTTAAAGTTGGATTGCTGAGATCTGTTATTTACATCGTAGTACAAGGTGAGTTTTTGTTTTTGACCTTCTTGTCATCCAAACCAATAGCTAGAGAAGTATTACCAACCCTCCTGGATACTTCTGCTCTGGGTTGGAAAGTTGAGTCAGGTTTTGAGTCCACTAAAAATTCAGCAGTCTTCTTAATTAAGTTCTACCGGAAGATTTTTAATTGGATTTTTTGGAGGAGTAAACCTAATTGTTAAAAGATTACGTGTAATTGTAGAAACTGCTGCATAAATCTCTTCTGGCTCCCTTCCCGCTAAGTCTAATAAGCTCCATTCGCGATTTAAAAAACTACATAAATCAACTACAAATTTTTTATTTGATCTTGAATTTAACTCAAGACTTTCGATCATTTTTGTAAAATCATCATTGGGGATAAAGCCTCTAACTAAGGCACTCAGTGGTAATTTTGGACGATTTGTCATTAAGTAATTTTCTATTACTAATTCTTGATCTTCTGGTGATAAGTTCTGATCTTTTGGATGCAAACAAATAGCCCTACATCTCATAAGGAAGTCAGTAGTTTTTTTGCAGCCTCAATAAATCCCGGATCATCCAATATTCGAATATTGTAATAAATATTAAATATTGGGATCACCATTCTCTTTATCGATATCTATGGCATTAACATCAGCGCCATTTTCAACGAGAATTTTTACAACTTCTAAATGGGCGCACTACGCTGCGAGTTGAAGTGGAGAAAGACCGGAATAAGAAGATTCGTTGATGACAAATAAATTAAGTGTTTTATTTGCTTGTAATATTTTTTTGATTAAATCAATAACTACTTTTTGTTTCGGATCTGGTAATCTTGTACAAACACATATGAGTTAGAAGAGTGGCTAACCCACTATAATTCAAATTATTATGAGTTATGGTCACATTAGATAATTAATTATAGAATCTTGATCTGTTGCATTTGCATATGTGATTTCTTCAAATTTAGTCGATATAATATCAAATAATTTCATATTATCCTAAGAGTTCATTATAAATGTTAATATTCTTTCAATGTTCGAATCAGTAATTCTACATATTTTTTCGATCCTTCTTGTTTCAGGTTAAATTCCACTTTACCAACAATACTTACTAAGGATTTCTTAAGTCAAATTTATATTTTTTCAACTCGTAGTGAATTTAAAAAGGATCTATTTTAATACGATAAAATTTTTAAGTAATATTATTGTTTGACTGCTTTACATCGCCTCGTAAAGTAATAAGTTTTTTGCAAAACTTATACTATTCCACATGTCATTAAAAAGTCTGCTTAACAGCAAAAAAAACAATATGACAAACTCAAACTACATTGTGCTATTAGCTAGTCTAATATTTCTACTAATTGCCTCACCTTTTTTTGAAAAAGGCTCTTTTGAAGGGAATATGATGGATATCTGTTTTTTGGTAATAATGCTAATTTCCGTTTTAGTTGTTAATGGCAATAAATATAAAACATTTTTTACTCTGCTTTTATTATTGCCAATTTTATCAAGATTATTCATTGAATCTCATCTCAATCCAGTAACCACTGCAATTACAGCATCATTTTTTGCCTACATGATATATTTGATGATAATTGATTTATTCGCCGCTCAAAAAATTACCCCAAATATTATTTTTGGTTCAATATGTATCTATTTATTGATTTCAGTTTTCTGGTCCTTTATTTATATATTAATCGCCAACTTCATTCCAAATTCATTTAATTTTAGCGACAGCATTGTTTCGCGAGAAGAAGTGAGTGAATTTCTTTATTACAGCTTGTCAACTTTAACCACTCTTGGTTATGGAGATTTGACTGCAACATCAGCTCCAGCCAGATCTATCAGTGTTCTAGAAGCTGTAGTTGGCCAAATTTATCTTGCCATTTTAGTCGCCAGATTTGTAGGAATTAACATTAGTCAAAATATTAATAAATCTAAATAACCATTAAATATGAAAAAAACATTTCTCACTCTTGCACTTCTTCCAGTAATAATACTTTTTGGATGCAAAGATAATTCTGAAAATGAAACTCAGGAATTTGTCAGATCCGTTAAAACAATAGAAATTACCAAGGCCAATCAAGATAAATTCAGAAGCATTTCTGGAGTTGTAATAGCAGCAGATAATTCAGATTTAAGCTTTCGTGTAGGAGGAAGAATTACAGAAGTTAATGTTGACGCAGGAGATTTGGTCACGAAGGGTCAAATTTTGGCAAAATTAGAACAAAGAGATTTCGATCTAGCTCTTCAATCGTCCAAAGCGCAATTAAGCCAAGCTCAAGCAAATTTGGCAGAAAAGAAAGATAACCTCAGAAGACAAACCGCTTTAAGAAAAAAAGATTTCGTCAGTAAGGCTGATTTTGAAAAAGCACAGGCTGAATATCAGGTTGCGCTTAGTGAAGTTTCTGTTGCTGAATCTGGTTTAAAAAATGCTACTGATAATATGGAAAGAACCATACTAAAAGCACCTTTTTCTGGAAAAATTGCCGCCAGAAATATTGAGCCCTACACAGAAATTGTGGCCGGATCCACTGTTTTTGAGCTTGAATCTAATGATGCCTTTAAGGTTGAAGCCAGAATGCCAGAAACTCTAATTAGACAAGTAAATTATGGTGATTTAACCAAAGTTACCTTACCAACTTTAAAAAATATTGAAGTTGGAGCAGTAATTAGCAGAATTGCTTCAAAAACCGAGTCAGGAAACGCTTTCCCAATTGAAGTAACTCTAGATGATAATTCGCACGATATTCGCCCAGGAATGACCGCAAATATCTATTTCAACTTTGGTGAAAATGCAGAATCTTCCATCTATTTAATTCCAATCACCGCTCTTGATTTACGATTTTTCGACAAAGAACTGGGTATGTTAAAGGATCAAGCAGCAATTTATTTATATGACAAAGAATCTTCAACTGTCAAAATGAATAGAGTAAAAATACACGATATTAGAGGAAATAATCTTGAAGTTACTGAAGGTCTTAAAGAGGGAGATATCGTAATAACTGCTGGAGTAGCTTTCTTGCAAGATGGCCAAAAAGTAAAATTATGGGATCCTAAATACACCGTTCCCGCAACTCTAGATAAATAAATCTCACTAATTAAAGCATTCAAGTAATGGAAAGAATAACAAAATTCGCAATTGACAATTCTAGGCTAACAATCCTTCTGCTCATCTCTATCATAATGATTGGCTTGGGTGTTTTTCTAAATATGCCTAGGCAGGAAGATCCGGAAATTACAATTCGTGAAGCCCAGATTAATGCCTATTTTCCAGGAATGTCCGCCACTTTAATTGAAGATTTAATTGCCAAACCTATCGAAAGAATGGTTAAGCAAATGCCGGAAGTTGAAGATATTAAAACCACCATTAAAACTGGATCAGTACTAGTTCAGCCCAAAATTTATGATAAATATTTTGATCTCGATCCTATTTGGCAAGATTTACGAAATAAAATGTCCGATGTTCAATCACAATTACCAGATGGCACAATAGGGCCAATTGTTAACGATGATTTTGGCGAAGTTTCCGCCATCACTATTTCAATAACTGGTAGAGGATTCGACCTTAGCGAAATGCGCGATGTTGCCTATGATTTACAAGATAAAATAGGTCTTATGACCAGCGTGAGCAAGGTTGATCTTTATGGAATTCAAGGCGAAATCATCTTCCTCGACTTTAATATTAACCGCCTAGCTAATTACGGCATTTCTGAATCAGACTTGGTTGCCGCCTTAACTCAGCAAAACATCATATTACCAGGAGGGTCAATATCTGCCGATGGTAGAGAAATTGCCATTGAACCGAGTGGAAATTTTAAATCAGTTGACGATATCAAAAATTTACAAATCAACATTCCAGGAAGTGAGGAAATAGTCTATTTACAAGATATAGTAGATATCAGACGCGATTATGTCGACCCTCCTACTACTCCAGCTTATTACAACAATAAAAAAGCCATTATTATGGGAGTTGTTATGGCTAAAAGATACAATATCGAGAAATTTGGTCACGAAATTACTAATAAAGTTGAGGAGTTGAAAAAAGACCTACCTGTAGGTTTAGAATTAGAATTTGCAACATATCAGCCCGATCTAGTAGTAAAAGCAGTAACTGACGCCGCTAACAACCTTTACCAAACTATTGCCGTAGTTTTGGCAATCGTAATTTTGTTCCTAGGAATGCGCATGGGACTAATAGTTGGTGCCATTGTTCCTTTAACAATATTACTTTCCTTAATTGTGATGTATATCTGGGGAATAGATCTGCAAAGAATGTCAATTGCAGCAATTATCATTGCCCTAGGATTGCTGGTAGATAACGGAATTGTAATTGCCGAAGACATCAAGGATAAAATGGATAAAGGTCGTTCAAAATATGACGCGGTTATTGCCGCATCCTCTGAGCTTGGAGGCCCACTTTTAACTTCATCCTTAACCACAATTGCCGCTTTTACCCCATTAATGATGGCCGATAATGTGGTTGGAGAATTTATGACCACCCTAAGTCAGGTAGTAATTATTGCTCTACTATCTTCTTGGTTGTTAGCTATATATGCCACTCCAGCTTTATGTTATTGGTTCTTGCCTGATGTTAAAAAAGGTGAAAATAAAATTGATGAAACCCAGCATAATAACAGCTCTCTGCATCTGGTTTATAAAAAAATACTTGAACAAATAATCAGATTCAGAGTGTTATTCATTTTGTCAATGGTTGGCTTATTAATCGTTTCTCTACTTGGCTTCAAACTAGTAACCAAGCAGATGATGCCATATTCTGATCGTAACCAAATTTTACTCTATGTTGATCTTCCAGCAGGAGTTTCAATTGAAAAAACCATAGAAGAAACCCGTTTTCTAACCTCGTGGTTATCTGATAAAGGAATTAACCCAGAAATAAAAAATAACATCGCCTATGTCGGTTTTGGTGGCCCAAGATTCTTCCTTTCCCTATCTCCACCAGATCCTGGAAATAATGTTGCCTTTTTGGTTGTAAACACCAATAGCAACAAAGATGTCGATAAGATGGTCAAGCGGATCAATCAATTCATCCTCGATGAAATGCCTGATGTTGATGGCACGGCAAAAAAAATGTGGCTAGGTTCAACAGAAATTGGCTTGGTAGAATATCGCATTACTGGCTTGGAAGTTGATAAGATATACGATTTATCTTACCAAATTCAATCCAAAATGAGTTCAATTGAAAATTCCTACGGAGTGGTCAATGATTGGCAAAATCCGGTAGCTAGAATCAAATTGGATATCGACCAAAGTCGCGCTCGTAGATCAAACATTTCCAGTCAAGATGTGGCCTATGAATTAAGTACCTATTTCGACGGCGCCACATTAGGAGATTATAGGGAAGGCGATAAAGCCATTCCAATTATCTTACGCGGCGATAATAAAAGAGATAATCTTGGTGAGTTACAAACCCTCAATATCCTCTCTAAAGATTCAAAAACCGTTCCTTTAATTCAAATTGCCAATTTTTGGTCCAGTATTGGTCCTAACAAATTGAAGAATTTTAATCAGGAAAGAACCATAACTGTCTCGGGCAAGAACCGCTTTTTACAAGCATCACAAATGCATGAAATAATGTGGCCATTTATCGAATCTATCGATCTTCCTGATGGTTATAAAATTGAAGCTGGTGGAGAAATAGAGGGTTCTGGAGAAGCAAATAAAGCTCTATTTTCCAACATGCCCTTTGCAATTATTGTTATAATTGTGCTTCTAGTTGGACAGTTTAACTCCTTCCGCAGGCCAGCAATCATTATGTTAACAATTCCTCTAGTCTTAATTGGAGCTGTTATCGGATTAATTACCGCCAAAGCCTTCTTAAGTTTTACAGCCATACTTGGGCTTTACAGTTTAGCGGGAATTATCGTGAATAATGGCATTGTTCTAATTGATAAAATAGATTCTGAAAGGGAGCTTGATGGAAATATAGAATCGGCAGTAATAAAAGCTTGTTTAGCCAGAGTGCGGCCAATTATCATGACCACACTAACCACCATTCTAGGCTTAATACCTCTAGCAATGTTCGGCGGTGATTTATGGTACCCAATGGCAATTGTAATTATGTTCGGACTAGCAGTAGGAACAGTTCTAACTCTAGGATTCGTTCCCGCGCTTTATGTTCTATTTTTCAAAAGTAATATAAAATTTAAACTACCATCATTTAAATCCAAATAATCCTATGAGGGGTTCATTGTAAGAAAGGACGAATCTTTTTACTACTCCTTCTTTAGACTTTCAATTCCTAGCTTCGTGAAGCAAAATCTATTTTGGGATTATTAATCAACATCTCTATGATCCCTTTTAAATCAAGGGTCGGAACATTGCCGTTAAATTCATATCTTCCAATCAGGTTGATATGTTGCCAAGCAACAGGAGATAATCTGATAATCCATTCGCATTCAGCTGTCATATTTTTACTTTTGCAATATTCATAAATCCCCGAAAGAATTGAAGCATTATAAAATATGATGCAATTGGCCAAGAATCTGGCGCATCAGTTTTTACCGCCACTACTATTTGGGATTACGACGAGATAAGTGTAAAATAGTACCACTTTGGGGTTCTTTGCAGGAAGGTACAAAATTTCTCACAACACCTCCTTAACCCTTATCTTGTCTATTTCTATAAATAAAAATCGATTTCATAATTATTAAATAAACTTGCGATAAACCCTTGCAAATAAAGTCTTAATAATTTTTTTATTTTTCATAAAATTAGTTTTATTTAAAATAACTCGTTACAATCAGAGGCTGTCCCAAATCAACAACAATAATCCCATTAATCTCCCAACTTTTTCTTGATACAAACAACCAATAAAGCTAATATATGCCTGCCTTCAGGCATATATTTTTATCTTTTTCCTTTGTAATTTCCAGCATTCAAGAACCATGTCCCGTCAAGTATAAATGATCAGTTTGGAAGAATTAGTTTCTACCAACCACATTTACAGGAAATTCCAAGAATTATGGGATTTTACTGATATCAAGAAAGAGTTAGAAAAAATAGAAATAGATTCGGATCATAAGGGATTTGGCATCTTCAGATTATTTCTCGCCTTACTGCTTCAGTTCACGGAAGATCTAAGTGACAGGGAATTGGAGAGATATTTATCAGATACTAATTCAGCTAAATGGTTCTGCCAGTTCGGATTAGTAGAAAAAACTCCTAATTTCAGAGTCTTCACCAATGCCAGAAAAAGGATCGGAACCAATAGATTATCCAAAATATTCAATATTCTAAAAGATCAACTCCTCCAGAAAGGATGTATGGGCGAAGTATTCACCTTTATTGACGCATCTCATTTAATATCTAAAGCAACATTATGGAAAGAGCGAGACAGAGCGATTAAAGAAAAGTATGATAAACTTAACAATGAAATCCTCCCCAAATTTGCTCGCGACAAAGAAGCTGACTTCGGATGTAAGGGCGGAAATAAATTCTGGTATGGATTTAAGAAACACACATCAGTTGATATGTAATCAGGGACGATCAATAAAGTTTCCATTACCAAAGCCAGTCTCATTGATTCCAAAGGAATGAAGCATGTCACCCCAGAAACTGGAGCTGTTTACGCTGACAAAGGATATTGTGACAAGAACTCTAAAGCCGCAGCAGTCAAAATAAATCTTCATCTGGCTGCTATGAAAAGAAATAATATGATCGGCAAGAATAAAGATCTTGATAAATATTATTGCAAGCTCAGGTCTCCTTATGAAAGAGTATTCAGTAAAACTAATCATCGAGTCCGATATCTTGGGATTGCTAAAAATCAATTTACCGCCTTTATGGAAGCTATTGCTCACAACTTTAAAAGAATGATTGTGATCAATGAGCTTTATCCATACCAAAAAACCTAAAATAATGGATATTCGTGCCTAAAAGTCGCAAATATCAGCTGAAAATTAATAAATCATCCATAAACCTCAAAAAATAATCAGAAAATAATCAGAAAATCAGAAATATTTGTAAAAATACAGCTAATCTCTAGCGAAATTCACTACAAATATTGAAGGATTTGATTTTTTTGAGTTTGGGAAATTAAAAAGTGGGATTTGGGACAGGCCCAATCAGTATATTCAAGCCTTTAGGTTAAGAATACTACATGAATATTTAGTTTATAAAAATAAGAATTTTTTTATATTTTTAATTTTATTTACTTTTTATCTCTTTTTATTAAAAAATTGAGGATTATTTTTCATAAACAAACATAATTCGTAAAAACTTATTTCAAAGGTGATCCCCAGTCTAAAAGGGTTGGTAGAGAATATAATAAACAAATCTGAAATCAATTTTGCTTCAGCAGGCTAGATATAGCAAGGGTTAAAGAGGGGTAGTGAAATGATACGGTCTTTGCTGAAAAGAACCCCATATTGAGGTTTTTTATAATCGAATCCGAATTTACTCTGCTAATAATTATTTAGCTCCAGTGGAGTTTGAAAAGGTTAATAGGAAATACTTAAAATCTGCTTAATTTAGTGTCCGGAAAAAGGTTGACACATCTAAACTTCTCTGGCCTACTTTACCACATCAGTCGTTTACCGTCGCTAATTTTTCACAAATTTGAAATCTTCAAATACATTAGTTTCCAAGACATTTCCACCGCCA
>JBLHVR010000039.1:0-13579 GCA_047628655.1 Lentimonas sp. | reverse complement strand
ATTACCTGATTTTGCAAGATATGAAGTGATTGCAGCCGTTAGAGTTGTTTTTCCATGATCAACGTGACCGATTGTTCCGATGTTGACATGTGGTTTGGCGCGAGAGAATTTTTCTTTTGACATTGTTAAATGAATTTAACGTTAATATAAAATTTACCTGAACTTAAGTTCACTTGCTAGCAAGTGGCTTTTTAATAGTTTTAAACTATTTTGTATTATGAACAATTTTTTTAGAAATCTTTTATTTGTGAACTAAATTTTAGTTCCAAATGAAGACCAATTAAAACTTCCGAAGAAGGTTTGTAATAAAGGATAAATCCTCTACAAAGCCGAATCAGGCCAAAAAGAGCGCTGCATTATTCATGAGTAATAAATAAAAAGCAATAACTTTTTTAATAAAATTTGATATTTATTGAATTTTATTAATTATGCTTTTTTTGCACGAATTTCATCAGCCACTGCAGTTGGAACTTGTTGGTAAGCTTCAAATTCCATTGCGTATTGAGCACGTCCTTGTGACAAAGAACGCAAGCTATTTACATAACCGAACATTGAAGCAAGAGGAACTTTGGCAGTAATTACCTGAACATTGTCTCTAGCCTCCAAATTGCCTATCTGACCCCTTCTACTATTAATATCACCGATTACATCACCCATATATTCTTCTGGGGTAACAACTTCAACTTTCATTACTGGCTCCAGAAGAACTGGACCAGCTGTTTCCATAGCTTCTCTAAATGCGCTACGAGCAGCTATTTCAAATGCTAAAACACTAGAATCAACATCATGATAAGCTCCATCAAGCAATCTACATTTTAGTCTAACTACTGGGTAACCAGCTAAGAAACCAGTCGACTTAGCAGACACTAGTCCTTTCTCAACACCAGGTATGTATTCTTTAGGAACTCTTCCGCCAGTGATTTTACTTTCAAAAACATAATCTTCTTCTCCATCAGCTGGAAGTGGTTCAAAAGTTATTTTAACTTTAGCAAATTGACCAGAACCGCCAGATTGTTTTTTATGAGTATAATCAATTTCAACTTTTTTGGTAATAGTCTCTCTATAAGCTACTTTTGGCTGACCAATATTTGCATCAACTTTAAATTCTCTTTTCATTCTATCAATAATGATCTCAAGGTGAAGCTCTCCCATTCCTTTAAGGATGGTTTGTCCAGACTCTTGATCACTTTCAATTCGTAATGATGGATCTTCTGAAGCAAGTCTTGACAAGGCAAGACCCATTTTTTCTTGATCTGCAGTTGATTTTGGCTCAACTGAAACCTCAATTACTGGATCTGGGAAAACCATTCTTTCCAAAACTATTTTGTTAGTGCTGTCAGCTAGAGTATCGCCGGTTGTAGTGTTTTTCAATCCTGCTAGAGCGACGATATCACCAGCATAAGCCATTTTTACATCTTCTCTGTTATTTGCGTGCATCAATAGAATTCTACCAACTCTTTCTTTCGTACCTTTAATGGTGTTATTAAGTCCCATACCAGCTTCCATAACTCCAGAGTAGATTCTAACGAATGTTAAAGATCCTACAAAGGGGTCGGTCATGATTTTGAAGGCAAGACCAGAAAATTTCTTATCATCACAAGTGATTGTGATTGGCTCATCGGTATCTAGAGTTTTGCCATCAATGGACCCAATGTCTTGTGGACTTGGTAAGTAATCGACAACAGCGTCAAGGAAAGTTTGCACACCTTTGTTTTTAAAAGCAGTTCCATTCAAAACAGGAACAAAAGAAGAGTTTACAGTTCCTTTTCTGATACAGCTCTGCAATTCTTCAAAAGTTATTTCTTCACCGCTAAGATATTTTTCCATCAAGTCATCATCTTGCTCAACAGCTGTTTCTAACATCTCAAGACGATATTCATCAGCTTTAGCTTTTAAATCAGCTGGAATTTCTTCGTAAGTAAAATCAGCTCCCATTGTTGGATCTTTCCAAACCACTGCTTTCATCCTTACTAGATCAATTAAACCTTCATAATCTTCACCTTCCCCGATTGGAAGCTGAATAACTAGTGGCTTTGCGGCAAGTCTAGATTTCATCATTTCTACACAACGGTAGAAGTTAGCTCCAGTTCTGTCCATTTTGTTGACAAAACACATTCTTGGAACTTTGTATTTGTTAGCCTGTCTCCATACGGTTTCTGATTGAGGCTCAACACCAGCAACGGCATCAAATACTGCAACAGCTCCATCTAGAACTCTTAATGATCTTTCTACTTCAATTGTGAAATCAACGTGACCTGGGGTATCAATGATATTGATTCTATGGTCCTTCCAAAAACAAGTGGTAGCAGCAGAAGTGATTGTAATTCCTCTTTCTTGCTCTTGTTCCATCCAATCCATTGTAGCGTCACCATCATGAACTTCTCCAATTTTATGAGATTTTCCTGTGTAGAATAAGACTCTTTCAGTTGTAGTGGTTTTACCAGCATCAATGTGAGCCATGATACCAATATTACGATAATTCTCAATTGCAATTTCGCGTGCCATAGTTTTGGATAGTTATGAATTATAAATTATGATCCTTTGGAGGTGGTGGATTGTTGTTTGTGGACTATGAACGAATCACATGCCCACAAAAACAATCATTAGGATTTACCAGCGGTAGTGAGCAAATGCTTTGTTTGCTTCAGCCATTTTGAATACTTCTTCTCTTTTTTTGACTGCCCAACCTTTATTTTCAATTGCTTCAGTAAAAGCAAAAACGATCTTATCAGCAAGATTTCTTCCTGAAGATTTTTGAATAGCAGTTTTTAGCCATTTAAGAGCAAGTGCAGTTCCTCTGCGCTCAGAAACTTCGACTGGAATTTGGTAAGTAGCGCCACCAATTCTTCTTGATCTGACTTCAACTCTTGGAGTTACGTTGTCTAGTACTTGGTTGAAAGTATCTAATGGATTAGTTTTTAATTTTTTCTCAACAGTATCGAATGCTTCGTAGATTGATCTTTCGACTACAGATTTTTTACCATCCTCCATCAAACGGTTAACTAACTTAGTGATAATTACTTGACCAAACTTAGCATCAGGAATGATTTTTCTCTTAGGGGCTGCTCTTCTTCTCATTTTGTTTTAGTAGTTAGTGTTTAGTAGATATTTATTCGGTAGATTAAATACGGCTATTTAGGTTTAGAAGCGCCATATTTAGAACGAGATTGCTTACGATTTTTAACACCTTGGGTATCTAAAGATCCTCTTACGATATGGTAACGAACACCAGGCAAATCTTTCACTCTTCCGCCACGGATGCTAACAACACTATGTTCTTGCAAATTATGACCCTCACCTGGAATGTAGGCGATAACCTCAAAACCGTTGGTTAGTTTGATACGAGCAACTTTACGAAGTGCTGAGTTTGGTTTTTTTGGAGTAGTTGTATAAACCTTAGTACAAACTCCTCTTTTTTGAGGACAGGCCTTCATTGCCGGAACTTTGTTTTTCTTAACTTGTTTAACTCTTGGGTTTCTAACCAATTGATTGATTGTAGGCATTATCTTTAATTGAAATTTATGCTAAAATTGCTCCAAAATTGAGTCTGGGCAAAAAATAAGAGGCGGCATTCTAGATTTGGGATTTTTATAGTCAACAAATTATGATAGGTTTTTGAAGAAGAATCTAATTTTCTGCAAATATTCTTGTGGATCTTTGATATTAACTAGCGAATTTTCTGGGGTAAAGAATAAATCATTAAGTCTAGTTAGTAGAAATCTTAATGAAGCTCCCACTAAGGCAATTTTTAAAAAACCCAGCTCTTCATTAGTCATTGGACGGATTTTTTGATAGTCCTGAAGAATAATATCGTATTTTTCTTGGTTGAATTTATTATTCTCATCAAAACACCACGCATTAATTGTGATTGCTAGATCATAGACAAATAAATCATTTGCGGCGAAATAAAAGTCTATTACACCGCTTAAATCACCTTTTTCATCAAAAAAAACATTATCAGGAAAAAGATCAACGTGAACAACTCCTTTTGGATAATTAATTTGCCAATTTTTCATTAGAAAATCAATATATCCACGTATTTCCATTCTTAAACCTTGTTGATAATCTTCGGTTTTTTCAGATATTTTAACGAATAACCCTTCCCAATCAGAAATTCCCAAATCATTTCTTCGGACTTCTTTAAAATCGAGGACAGCGTTATGTAATCCAGCAACAACTTTTCCGATTTGAGAGCAATGATTAGTTGTTATTGAGGCATATAATCCATTTTTTTCTGGCTTAAGTGTGGCTCCATTTAGAAAACTTACAACTGAAGTTGGCTTGTTTTTGATAGAGGATATTATTGTTCCATAATTGTTGGTTATTGGCTCTGGGCAGCTTATGTTGTGGTTCGCTAAATGTAGTTTTAGATTCATAAAAAATGGCAATTCATCAGCATTTATTCTGCTTTCAAAGATTGTAAGGATAAATTTATTGACATTTGTTTCGATAATAAAATTAGAATTGTCAATTCCATCAATAATTTCTTTAAACGAAATAAGTTCACCGATTTGGTAATTTTCTTGAACGAAATTTGCGATTTCTTCTTTTGTTAGTTTTGTATGAACAGCCATATGTGATGGTTAATTATTAGTTATTAATGGTTAATTATTTTTTTTATCGTTTAACTCTTTATGTTCCCAAGACTCTTGCCATTGAGCATTGGAATTGACATTTTTTGACCAAGATTTATTTCCACTAGCGTCAGATTTTTTGTGAAAAGATTTTTCATGATCAGCAAACCTCTTCTTGCTTTCAAAACCCCCATTATCAATCATTTTAGTGGTGAAATTAGCGATATCTAGATCGATTTGATTTTTGATTTTTACATTAAAAATCTCATCAAACCATTTTGATGTATTGATAAAAAATCTAGTTATTTGGCTGACAGTAAAATTACCATTTGAATCTACTTCTCTGGACATGCTCATCAATTCAAAATATCTAGCGAATAACTCTGAGATGATTTGACTTGCTGGATATGATTTTAAGGCATCAATCATTAACCTTTTTATCTCTCCTGCCAAAACTATGCTTTCTGGTTGACGATTTTTCATGTCCAAACCAATCGCTTTTCTAAAATTTTCATTCAAAGCAATCTCACTTGACGCAGCAATTGCATGTCCAATCTCGTGAGCCAGAACATTGGTTCTAAAATTGCGAATAATGATTTTGTGATTCAGTTTACGAGTGAATGATTTTAAAATTTGGTTGTATATTTTCATCTCACCACTGATACAACAACCTTCATCAGTATTCCATCCTTTAATAATTTTAACTTCAAAAATTACATCCCCCCTTCTTGCTTTGGTTAAAACCAAATCTAAGCCATCTTTAAAAATTGCGATTCCATAAAGACTGGTGAATTGCTGAGTAAATTTTTTACTTTCATCGACACCTTCAAATTTTAAGACTTTATTTAAAATTCCTTCAATCATTTTGATTTTAGTGGTACGGCATAAAGCTCTAGCTTATGGTCGACTAATTGATATCCTAAATTTTTGGCGATATCCTCTTTTAGTTTTTCAATTTCTTCATTGAAAAACTCTACTACTTTTCCAGAATTAATATCGATCAAATGATCATGATGATCTTCGCTAATTTCTTCATATCTAGCTTTGTTTTTATTGCCTCCAGCTTCACGGTTAAAATCATGCTTAGCAATGATACCTTCTTCTTCAAACATCTTTACGGCACGATAAACAGTGGCGATGCCAATGTTTGGTTTGATCTTTGCAGCGCGATTATAGAGCTCTTCAACATCTGGATGATCTTTTGATTCTGAAATTATTCGAGCAACAATACGACGATTTTCAGTCAGTTTGATATTTTTGTCTTCGCACAATTTTTCTATTAGTAGAGGAGCTTTATTTGGCATATTGTTGTAAATACAGGTTGTCTTTTATTTTAGAAGGACTCAAAATAGAACCTTATTTTTTAAAATTCAATTCATACTAAAATCCTACCCAAAGACATGGCTAAACATTCACTAAAAGAAATTTCTCAAGCAGCACACTATCTTACCTTTGACGACGTTTTGTTAAAACCGGCCAGTTCAAATATTTTGCCCAACGATGCTGATCTTCGCACTAGAATCACAAAAAATATCGAACTTAATATTCCAATTATTTCCTCAGCAATGGATAGTGTTACTGAGAGCAGATTGGCAATTGCCATGGCTCAATGTGGCGGTATGGGATGTATTCACAAAAATTTAAGCATCAAAGACCAAGCTGATGAAGTTAAAAAAGTTAAAAAGTTTGAGTCCGGAATAGTTATTAACCCACTTACTATTACTCCAGATCAGACTTTGAATGATGCTTTACACATAATGACTAATTACGGAATTTCTGGAATTCCTGTAGTTGAGTCACAAGGTAGTAAAAAATTAGTTGGAATTCTAACCAATCGTGATGTTCGTTTTGCAATTGACCGAAAGCAGCCAGTTCATGAGTTAATGACTAAGGATAACTTGGTTACCGCTAAAAATAACATTAGTAAAGTGGATGCGAAGCAACTCCTTCACAAGAATAGAATTGAAAGAATTATTATTGTCGATAATGACTTCAACTGTGTTGGATTGATCACTGGTAAAGATATCGAAAAATCAAAACAATTTCCTAATGCTTGTAAAGATTCAGACGGCAGGCTTCGTGTTTCTGCGGCTGTTGGAGTTGGAAAAGATGGATTTAAAAGAGCAGAAAGTTTAATTGGGTCTGGAGTTGATGTTTTGGTTGTTGATACAGCTCACGGACACTCGCAAGGAGTTATTGATGCGGTTCGTGATATTAAAAAAGCTTATCCAAGAATTGATTTAATTGGTGGAAACATTGCTACTAGTGAGGCTGCAAAAGCACTAATTGATGCAGGAGCGGATTCTGTAAAGGTAGGAATTGGACCTGGATCAATTTGCACCACTCGAGTCGTTGCTGGTGTGGGAGTTCCTCAATTATCGGCAATTTTAGACGTTGCGGAAGTTTGCAATAAACAAGACATTCCGTTTATTTCAGATGGAGGAATTAGATTTTCTGGTGATCTGGCTAAAGCTCTTGCTGCAGGAGCTTCTTGTGTGATGCTTGGATCATTGCTAGCTGGAACTGAAGAAAGCCCTGGAGAAACAATCCTCTTTAAAGGAAGATCTTATAAAATGTATCGTGGTATGGGATCTTTAGGAGCTATGGCTCGAGGTTCTGCAGATCGCTATTTCCAAGAGAATGTCACGGATAAATTAAAACTGGTTCCAGAAGGTGTAGAAGGAAGAGTTCCTTATAAAGGTCCTGTTTCTGATGTGATCCATCAATTAGTTGGGGGACTTAGATCTTCAATGGGGTATACTGGGAATAAATCTATTAATGAAATGCATAAAAATTGTGAATTTGTTAAAATAACCAATTCCGGCCTCAAAGAAAGTCACCCTCATAGCATTACCATTACCAGTGAGTCACCGAATTACAGCACTGAAAATTAGATCGTCAATAATTATATTTTTGAATAAAAATTAATTCCTTGACTAATCTTGGTCAATTTGCAGAATGATCGAGCTGCACCTTTGCAGATTATGGCCTCAGACACAAATAGCTCATTTACGGTAATCTTATTTTTTGATAATGAATCAAATAAAAATGAATATATTTCAAATTTTTATCAGAAAGGTCTTTCTTGTTTCTCTATTGGTCATTTATAAGGCCATCTCAATTTTAAAGAGGTCATTTGCTACCAAAACAATCCTACTCGTTTCTAAACAAAAAATCAAAAGCTTCCACATCAATCCTGCAATTCAAGTCATTGCCCTTTTCTGTGTATTGTGGCTTGGAAATATATATGCCAAATCAATTATTTATAACTCAATAATCAAGAAAAAATCCATTGAAATCAGCGATTTAGAAAGAGCCAATCAACAATTTGTTGATAAAGTTTTATCTTTAAACAAAAATTTGCAGAAAATTAATATTTACTTCCAATCTGTTTCCGGAGAAATAACTGATAACCAATCAGCATCTAATGATATAGATATAAAAATTAAAGATTTATTTGGAAATCTTGTTTTAAGCTCTCAAGATAAAAAAATTGCCACTAAAATTGCTGAATCAAACCTGATATTGGATAAGATAAAAATTGCCACAATTAAAAGAATCCAAAATTTAGAAGATAAGCTTTCTATCACAGGAATAGCTTTGGCTGAAGATAAGGCAGTTTTAAGAAAAAACTTGAAATTCAAAGGACAAAATAAAAAAATTGTTTCTTTGAATAATGAAGATGATCTTTCAAAGCGTCAAGGTGGTCCATTCCAAGATTTTACGAAAAGCATCAATAGTTTTTCTGAATCAAATATTTTTGGATCAAGTAAAAAACAATTTAATATCAAAAGCGAAATTGAATATCTAACTCGTCTAGAAAAATTTCTTCAATTTGTTCCACTTTCAGCTCCGATGAAGAACTATTATGTTTCAAGTCTGTTTGGCACAAGAAAAGATCCAATCAGAAAAAGATCAGCTCAGCATAATGGTATGGATTTTGCAGGAGAACATAGAGCAAAAATACTTAGCCCCTCAGCTGGAAAAGTTATTCTGGCTGGAAAATTCAGCTCTTATGGCAATACCATAATAATTGATCATGGCTATGGGCTGACAACCAGATATGGTCACCTATCTAGGGTTAGTGTTAAAAAAGGTGATTTTGTTAAAAAAGAACAAATAATTGGAATGCAAGGAAGTAGCGGCAGAAGTACAGGACCTCATCTTCACTACGAAGTTAGGTATAATAACATTCCTCTAAACCCAAGAAAATTTTTACAAGCTGGACAGGAAATATTTAATTCCAACAGATCATAAATTTAAAAATCACGACTAACCGATAAATACAATGTTTTCGATATTAAAATCATTCTCTTCTTCATTAAAAATCGGCAACAATTCTGAATTATTCAACAAAAATATCGAACATATGACAAATTCCCTCAAATCAATGCCATCAATTATTGCAAAAGATACTAACATTGATGGAGATATAAAAAGTTCTGGAGTCATTGAAATTGAAGGTAAAATCACAGGAAAAATCAATAGCAACTCTGTTATTATCAGGGAGGATGGGATTGTTGAAGGAGAAATAATTGCTGACTCAGTAAATATTCGGGGAAAGCTTATTGGCAATATCAAATCAAAACTAGTAAATGTTTTTAGTAAAGCTAAAATTAATGGCACTATAGAATACCAATCCCTTTCCGTAGAAGATGGAGCTTGTATTGAGGGTCAGTTCAAACAGATATCTGAAAAGAAACCTGCATAAAATATATGTTTGCCTAATAAAAAGCGCATTTCATATTTAACTTACATTAGAATATTCATAATCACATAAAAATGCGTAATTATGATCGATAAGAAAAAATTTACTATTAGCATTGGTGATTATGGCATAATCGTTGCTCTGCATAATGGCAAGAATGTTGAAAATAAAATTCTTGTTGCTAATCTCAACGATGACAATAGAGATCAGTTATCAAAGTTGTTTTTTAAGCACAAATCTTCCTCGACACACATCCTAATTGATACCACACACCAAAACTACAAGAGAAAAACCTACCCTCCTCTCAATATATTGGATTTTCATAAGCTTGCGAAGATGGATTTGAAGAAAGAATTTGACAATGAAGAGAAGTCTTTGAGAAGCTACTACTACAGCAAAAATAAAAATAAAAAATGGGATTGCATTTTTGTCTCAACCACACTTTCAGAAGAAATAGAAAAATGGATTGAGCTCCTACTTGGAGTCCAAAATAATTTTTCTGGGATATATATGCTGCCAATAGAAACTTATAATTTGGCAAAAAATATTTTCGATATAACGGCAGATAAAGATCACAAAACCCCCAAAAATCGTCAGCAAATATTGTCACTCATTGTTCAAAACAAGATTAGTGGCACCAGACAAATAATATTTTCTGATCGTAATGTAGTTTTTACCAGGGTGGTTAATTATGACTTTGATAATAAAAATTTTGCGGCCAGATTTGAACAAGATATTTTCAGGTCAAATGAATATCTGAAGATGATTTTTCCACATCTTAAGTCTCAAGATGTGGCAATTATCAATGTCATGCCCAAAGATATTATTGATAAAATCAAAGATATCTCTAATCACGACCTCAAATTTTCCAACTACCAGCCTAGTCAAATCGCTAAAAAACTTGGACTATCAAAAGCTGTTACAAATAATGGTAATTTTTCAGACATTATTATTGCCAATTTCTTTGTTAACCACAAAAAAACACTAAAATTCTTTAATCCTAGGCTCACCATGCTTTCGCGATTAAAACTGATTATAAAATCAGCTTGGGTTTTGAATTTTATCATTATTACGGCAACTTTAGTGCTCTATGTTCAAAGTAGTTTGCAAAAATATAACTTCGATCAAGAGTTATCAAAAATAAAAACCCAAAAATCCAAACTGGAGAAGCATCTTGAAGCTGTTAGCAGTAAAGCCTTAGATCTAGATGAAAAATCTGATATTAAAAATGAAGAAAAAAGCGCCTTAGCGGATGCGATTATTAATTTTGGGAGAATAGATGAAATTCTTTCTAAAAATTCCGATAATATTAATAGTGTTTACAACCAGTTAATTTTTATTAAAAGTTATAGTGTGGCGATCAATTCTTTTTCGTATCAATTAACTAATTACAAACCAAAACTATCCAAAAATAAAACCAAAGAAATATTTATAGTTGGGGGAGTGCTTTCAGATGAAAGTGGGGATATTGAGGCTTTGTTTAGAAAGTTTGATAATTTAACTTTAAATACCAAAAAACAGTTTCCCGAGGACAAGATTAAATATTCCGAATTATCAAAAGATGTTGATTTTAGTAAGAAGTATTACTCTTTCCCGATTAACCTATCTATAGAAAAAATTAATAAATAATTTAATGCCAGAAGATATTTTAACTCTCAATAAAGATGATTCGGATCTAAAAGAAAGCAAATCCGCAAGCCCTAAACCGGTTATAAATGAAAAATATGATAAGAAAAAGTCTTATTTAAAACGCCAAATCATTATTAGCGTTATTATATCCGGGATATTCTTAATGATATTTATAGCAATAAATATTTATTATAAGAACAGCATGTCGAGTGAGAAACGGGAATTAAAAAAAATATCACGGGAGATAATAGAGTTAAATAATAAATCAGATGATATTGAATCTCGGGTTAATGATGTAAAAAAATATAAACCAGTTTGGCTCAAAGTTGATAAAAAAAGAAAGGATTTCGAAGGAATAAAAATATCGAACATCAGTGATATATTCAAGAAAATAGCAGACGATTATGATATCAACAACTTTTCAATCAACATATCAGCACCGGGGATACTTAAAGATAAACATTACGATAACACAACTTTTAATGTCAACTTAGTAGATATAAAACTAAATTTCACATCATTTACCGATCAGGCAGCAATGGATTTTATTGCAAGCTTTTTAGATATTATGCCTGGTTATGTTGTCATTAATAATATTTCATTAGTTAAAAGTAAAAAAGAATTTTACACTGACTCTGAATTAGTCAAGATTAGCACCGGCCAAATAAAAGGATCAGTTACATCATCCGTTGATTTTCATTGGTACTTCCTAAAATATAAAGACACAATAAAACCGGTAACAAAAAGTGATAAAATTTAGAAAAAATTTTCAAAACATATTTTTACTAATATGCATATTTTCCACAGATTCCTTTGCGCAGAGTCAATCGAAAGATCTGGAAGGAAATATTAAATCAAAGATCAGGGAGGGATTTAATAGCACCATCAGTAGAATCTTTCCTAAAAAAAACAAAGAGACAACTAATAAAAAGATAATTCCAGATAATAAATCATTAATGTATGAAGAAGCAGAGCTAGACAAAATAAAAGATGCCATTGATGCTTTTAAAAACCAAATACCTCTTGTTGAAGCCACAGTCGACACAACTATAGTTGAGGAAGTGACTCCTATAAAAGAAACCTCAGAATCATACATTTATTTAGGATCTATTTTATATAGATCAAAAAATAATTGGTCACTATGGATCAATGACGGTAAAATTTCTCCAGAAAATAATTATACTAATAATGAAATTTACGTTAAATCAGTCAATAAGGACCAAGCAGAGATTATATGGGCAATGAGTATTAGTAAGTGGAAAATCTTAACTGATAGCGTATCTGAAGAAGGGGCGCCAATTAATGACAATAATCAGGTTGAATTTAATTTTATTCTAAGATTTAATCAGAGCTATATTCTAAATGAAAATATAGTTGTTGAAGGAAGAGCTGGAAAACTAACCTCAAAAGGCTCAACCTTCTCACCAAAGAATATTCTGAAATCTATCTTTAACTAAAAACTGACTTAAAAAACATGGCTAAAAACATTACTGATGACAATTTTGAACAAGAAATAGCAAACTCTAAAATTCCGGTTTTAGTAGACTTTTGGGCTCCTTGGTGCGGACCTTGTAAACAGCTTACTCCGATTATTGACGAATTATCAAAAGATCTGGGGGGGCAAATTGCAGTTTATAAATGCAATATTGATGAGAATCCTGAAGTACCTTCAAAATATGCAGTTCGCGGAATTCCGACTTTAATGATTTTTAAAGACGGCAAATTGGTGGATAGTAAAGTTGGATCAGTAGCAAAGAGTGCTCTTTATGAGTGGGTAAGAAATAATTCATAAAGAATAAATGGAGGGTTTGTTTGATATAAATTTATCTTTAAACCGACAAACCCTTCTTTTAAGGACGTTAGAAAAATTTTACTCTATCAATTTACAACCAAAAATTGGAGTTGAATTAGAATTTTATCTACGCCATCAGAATAAACCAACTTCCCCCCAAAGAACTGAAAAGTTCATTTCCAAATTACGACCAGAGATAGCCAAACATAATATCTATATTCAAGGAATTGAGTTAGAACAAGGATCTGGACAAATTGAAATCAAAACCCTTCCCTATCTGGATATTGCAAAATTATGCCAGGATATTGAGAAAATCAGAAAAATTATCATCAACTTAAATGATGATTTGCAAGTTGATTTTTCTTCCCAGCCTTATATGAATGATTGTGGCAATGCTTTGCAAATTAATTTCAGTCTGATGAAAAACAGCGACTATTTATTTTCTAAAAATGATAATACTGAAAGCGAATATTTGCTTCATTGTATTTCTGGAATTCTAAATAATGTTAAGAATATGATGATAATTTTTGCACCAGAAGGGCAGGATTATCAAAGATTTGATTTGAAACTGAATCGAAACTTACATAAAAAACAAAAATTTACTGCACCAGTCAATATCAGTTGGGGATATGACAATCGAACTAGCTTAGTGCGAATTCCAAAAACAAATAGAATCGATGATAGAAGATTGGAGTTTAGGCTTGCTTCAAATGCTGCTGATATTTATTTAGCAATGTCATTTTTCTTACTAGCTATTTCTGAAGGTTTGGAGCAAAAGATAGAAGCCCCAAAGGAAATTTATGGTAATGCTTTTGACGAGCAATATGGTCTAGAAATATTGCCTAATTATGAAGAGGCCAAAGGTTGTTTTGATAA
>JBLHVR010000038.1:0-14097 GCA_047628655.1 Lentimonas sp. | reverse complement strand
TGATGGTATTTTTAAAAAACATAAAAGCAATCTAATACCAATTTTTACCAATAAATAAAACCAATGAAAAAGAGTAAGAAAGTTGCAATTATAGGTGGTGGACCCACTGGTTTAATGGCGGCAGAAATTATTGCAAAAGATGGTCATCAAGTGACATTATTTGATGCAATGCCCACTTTTGGGCGCAAATTTATGTTGGCAGGAAGAGGTGGTTTGAATTTGACTCATAATGAGCCTTTGGAAAAATTTATGACTCGATATTCTGAAGCTTCTAAATGGCTTAATCCACGCGTTAAAGCTTATCCTCCAGAAAAATTACGCAAATGGTGTGAAGAATTAGGACAGGAAACTTTTGTTGGCAGCAGTGGGAGAATTTTCCCGCTGGCCATGAAGGCTTCTCCATTGCTTAGAGCTTGGCTTAAAAGGTTAGAAGATCTTGGTGTTAAATTTAAAAATCGTCATTCTTGGCAAGGTTTCGATGGTGAAAAACTGATATTTAGTAATGCTGATAAAAAAATAATTAAGGTTAAGGCCGATGCAACACTTCTAGCGCTTGGTGGAGCTTCTTGGCCGCATTTGGGTTCGAATGGATCTTGGGTTAACATTCTTTTGGAGTGTGGTGTAAAAATTTCACCACTTCGCCCTTCTAATTGTGGATTTATGACAAAATGGTCAGAATATTTGACCGAACGCTTTGCTGGAACTCCGATAAAATCGGTTGCTATTACTCATAAAGATTTTTCTCATAAAGGGGAAATAATGATTACGAAACAGGGGATTGAGGGAGGAGCGGTTTATGCTTTATCTGCTGTTTTGCGTGAATCTATTGCAAGTGAAGGGAAGGCGGTTTTACATTTAGATTTGCGACCAGAAATGACAATTGCTGTTTTGGCGCAAAAATTACAGATAAAGGGTAAAAAATCTCTGAGTAATTATTTGCGCAAAGCTGGTTTTTCGCCGTTAGCTAGCGCGCTGCTTCATGAAGTTATTCCGTCAGATCAATTAGCTAAAGCAACGCCAGAAATTCTGGCGGAACATATCAAATCTTTGCCAATTACTCTAACCAAAACAACAGATATTGCCCGCGCCATTTCCACAGCAGGGGGAATTACACGCCAATCTTTAGATAAAAATTTTATGTTAAAATCTAAAGTGGGAGTTTTTGCTGCTGGTGAAATGTTGGATTGGGAAGCTCCTACGGGTGGATATCTTTTGCAAGGATGTTTTAGCACGGCGTTTTGCGCCGCAAAGGGAATAGTTAGTTTTCTTAAAAAAGAATTGGATGAGGTAGAAAATAGACAAGTTTAAATGATTTTAAAAAATCTCTAAAAGGTAAAAAGAAGTATCATCAATGCAACCCACATAAATATTTGGAAAAATTTTATTACAATCCAGATTTGTGGGTTATATGTTAAAAATTGAAGATTTCTAATTAAAGTTTACTTCCTCTTCCAGATTCCGGACCTGAAGCTTTATATGCTTTCATCCCTCTATGATTTATATGAGTGCTTGGAGATTCCACTTTTTTCTTAGCAAGTAATTCCTCTCTTGCAAGTTTCATATTATCTATAAACTTCTCAGGTAGCGGATCTCTTCCGCTATTATTATTATCGTTTACCAACTGATTTACAAGATCACCACCAGTAATACCTTCTGGTAAATCTTTGTTATATAAAGCTCCGTTCTTTGTTAAAATCAACGCCGCATCATATTTTCCACCTAAAATTTCTCCTAATAACGTTTTTTAATTTCTGGATCTGCGCCTTTTGATAGAAGAGCTTCAACCAAGTCATTATGCCCATCATTAGCGGCAACATGTAAAGGATTATTGCCAAGTAGTGTTTTATAATTTACGTCAACCATATCAGAATTAGTAAAAGCTAGTTTCTGATTTGGAGTATATTCATCTAGTAATAATGCTTTAGATAGGAATTATTCGACTAATGATTTCTTCTCCTCAGGAGTTAAGTTATTTTTAGTTGAAAAACCCAACTTCTCTAATTCCAGCTTAATTAACGATTTTATTTCCTCTGGATATGACTTTATGTTTTTTAGAATATTAGATTTATGGTCTTCATAATATTTATTTAGTGCGTCAAACACAGCTTCATTATCCTTAAAATTAATACCTTTAGTAATCTTACTGTAGGGAATCTTCGATACAGATAAAATCTTAGATTTACCCTCATGATTGAATATTATTTGCAGTGGAGAAGGGGCTGGAAGTCCATAATTTATTTCTGGTGATGCGAGTTTCTTTGCAATATCGACATCAGTAACCGAATTACCGCCAGAATGAACAAACATAACTTGCCCATCTTTTAAATAATTTTCCGCAAGATTATTACGAATATTGCCACCTATCTCGCAGCTAATAATATGTATAATTTCTGCATTAGGAAAATATTTAACCACCACTTCATCTGGAGCCATAACTGCTGATCGTTAAACTTTATTAATCCTCTCAAATTGCCGTGAGCAGTAAAAATAACGTTTTTAGCGACGCTGAGCAGTTTTAATTGCCTGCCTATGGCTGGCTGTTTTAAGTTCAAAAACATGCTTGTATGCTTCAGAAACCAAGCCATCACATTCTAGTTGCGGACCACAATAAACTAATGTTTGCGATGGATTTGAGGCTTCAACCTCTGTCACCGAAGCCAACATTTCATAACCAACCAGAGGTAAGTAGGATGATAATTCTTGATCAGATCTATATTTCTTAATAGCAATTAAATATTTCATTAGCTGGTTTGCCATTTGCAACTGACCACTATTAAAACCTCCGATAAAATTCCCTAAGACTCTTTGGCCTTGATTCGCAGCCATTGAACCAATCGCAATATCAAATATATTTTTAATAGCTCCCCCAGCCAAATTGGCCATATCGGATGTTGTTGTGGACATGTCTGAACTTTAAAAGACTTCTGAACTTGGATAATTTTTCCTAACCCAGCCTAATAATGATCCAGATAGGGCCTCAAGGGCTGTTCCGGCAATAAGTTGTTTATTATCATTAATCAGATTGATATTTTGTTTAACCAAATTTCCAGCTTTAATTTTTGTCCATTCTTTTGTGGATGACCATTCTGGTTTAATTTGATAATATTTGAACGTTTCCAACTGTTCTTTAAGTTGCTCAGTGAACTTCTCAAAAGATAAATCTTGAAAATGCAAAGCACGATCTTCAGCCGGAAAATTTGTATCAGTAATTTTTTTAACGAGTTGTTACAATATTGAAATTTGAGTCGGAAGACTTTCATTTAAAAGCATTAATGCATTTTCAAGCTCTCTATTTGGATTTGTCATTTTTTTAAATATGTTTTGTTAATAGCTCTTGCTTTTTTATTTAAAAATTTATCCGCAAGAAATTAGGTTAATTATTTTGCCTTACACGCCTCCATGGCTTCATCAATATTATTGATAAAGTTCTCTTCTGCATTTCCATCTAAGCGTTTTCGTAATTTTTGTAATAATGGGTAATAATAAGGATCTTGCGTTAATTTGGCGGCTTCAATGGCGCCATTTCCATAAAAAGGACCAGATAATTCTTTCGTTAAAGCGGCTTTAATGTTTGGATCTTTTCTTTCTGCCAGCCCCATTAAGGCTTCTCCTCTAATCTCATTATTATCTTCTAATAGTCGGTCAAATAGTGCTTTTCTTAGCTCCTTAGTATCTATTTTGCATTGTCTGGCAAGGCCGAATGTTGCCCAATTTCTGGTCTCAAAATCTTTGTCGCTGCTTAACTTTATCAAACCACTAACCGCCAAATTGTCATTATGGCAACTTAATCCAGAAACAATGCCTCGGCGAATTTCGGGGTTTTTGTGATCAATCAATTTCATTAAATTTTTAATGCAAGAAGGGTCTCCAAGATAACCTAAAGAGAAGGCGGTTGATGTGATAACATGCTCATTTTTATCATTTAAAAGAGCGGTTAATATTACGATAGATTCGGCTTGGAAAGATCTTTTAGACTTAAAAAAGACAGTGTAATTTCCCAATATGTGAGCACCAATTTCTCGCTCTAAAGGATCTTTAGATTGGGTTAGCATTTTGATTTCGTCAAAATCATTTGTTGAATATCCGTCATCTAATTCTTTGATGATTTCTCCGAGCATTAGCCAATATTGATCACCATTTTCTGGAGTGTCATTTTCATAGACTTCTAGTAAAAGTTCATATGCTTGTGATATTAAATTCTCGATAGTTAGGTTTTTTCCCATCATGTGTAATTATTTAATTTTAGTTGTAAGTTTCTTGAAATCCTGCAAATTTATTTATCCTAAATTTAACTTTTCAAACTATGTCAATGTTTTTAAATAAAGCACCAAAACAATCTAATAAAATAAATTTCATCGGCTCCTTAGGAGAGGAACTTTCGGCCAGATTAGATTCCCCCGAAAATCCAAAATCTTACGCCCTTTTTGCCCATTGTTTTACCTGTAATAAAGATTTTAACACTATTAACGGCATTGCAAAATATTTAAATGAAGAAGGAATAGCCATGTTTCGATTCGATTTTACTGGCCTTGGAAAAAGTAATGGCGATTTTGCTAACACTAATTTCTCATCAAACATTAACGACCTCGTTGCCGCGGCAGATTTTATGAGGGAAAATTTTCAAGCTCCTAAAATTCTAATTGGTCACAGCTTTGGTGGCACTGCCGTTTTGGCCGCTGCAAAACATATTCCTGAAGCTAGCGCGGTTGCAACCATTGGTTCTCCTTTCGATTCGGCTCATGTTCAGCATAATTTTAAAGACGATATTAAGGAAATCAAAGAGGAAGGACTTGCTGAAGTAACTTTGGCTGGGAGAAAATTTACCATTAAAAAGCAATTCATCGATGACATTGAAAGTCATAATATGGAGCAAAACATTGAAAATTTAGATAGAGCGCTGCTTGTTATGCATTCGCCAATCGACGAAATAGTAAAAATTGAGAATGCCCGCATGATTTACGAAACTGCCAAGCACCCAAAAAGCTTCATATCGTTAGACACCGCCGACCATCTTTTAATAAAAGACCCCAAAGATGGTGAATATGTGGCAAAAGTTCTAGCGGCTTGGGCTAGTCGTTACTAGCTTCTTGGAAAATAATTAATTTATTGTGGGAATTATGACAAAGGAAATTAATTTAATCGATAATTTAGCCGATAAATTGCTAATGGGCCCTGGCCCGTCAATGGTTTCTCCGGAAATTTACAAGGCACTTAGCAGCCCAATAATAGGGCATTTAGATCCAGATTTTATCAACATCATGGATCAAATTAAGATTATGATGCGCGATGTTTTAAACACAAAAAATCATCTTACCGTTCCAATATCGGGTACTGGTTCGGCTGGAATGGAGACTTGTTTTGTTAATTTGATAAAATCTGGAGATCAAATTCTAATTTTAGTCAATGGCATATTTGGAAATAGAATGGAAGATCTTGCAACTCGCCTAGGTGCAAAAGTAGATACAATAAAACGCCCCTTTGGACAGGTAATTTTAGTTGATGAAGTAAAAAAACAGCTTCAATTAAAAGATTACAAAATAGTTGCAATAGTTCACGCAGAAACATCGACTGGCGTTTTGAACCCAGTTCAAGAAATTGGAGAATTAGTCAAAGACAGTAACGCAATTTATTTAGTAGACGCCGTAACAAGCATGGGAGGGGTGGAAATTTGCATGGATAATTGGCATATTGATGCTCTTTACAGTGGCACTCAAAAATGTCTTTCTTGCCCCCCAGGATTATCCCCTGTGAGTTTCTCGCAAAAAGCAGTTGATGTAATTAAAAACCGTAAAACCAAAGTTCCAAGCTGGTATTTAGACCTATCAATGTTGATTTCTTACTGGGATGGCAGCAGCCGAACTTATCATCACACCGCCCCAATTAGCATGCTTTATGGCCTGTATCAAGCTTTGCTGTCTCTGTTGAATGAAGGAAAAGAAAATGTTTATTTGCGCCACCAAGAAACGCATGAATATTTAATTTGGGGTTTAGAAAAAATGGGGCTAGAAATGTTAGTTCTTCCGGAAAATCGCTTAACCATGCTTAATTCTGTTTTGGTTCCAAATGGAGTTGGTGAAGCACAAATTAGGTCGAAACTTCTTAATCAATATCGAATTGAAATTGGAGGTGGGTTGGGAGATCTGTCAGGAAAGATTTGGAGAATTGGCATAATGGGCCACACTTCTTACAAATCTAATGTCGATCTTTTACTTAATGCTTTGAAGGAAATTTTGTAAATAAGTTTGGGTTCTAGATTGTTATTATTAAGATTCGTCCGATAAATTATTAGAAATCGTAATATTACAACCTTAAATAAAATGCTTAAAAACAAAGGGCACATTTCATTAATTTGCATCTTGTTGCTAATTCCAACCCTTGCACATACAAACCCAGAAAACACCAATATGGATCGTAATCTTTATTCGGATGACTTTAAAATTCCTCGTCAAAAACATAAGCCAGATCATTTTATTTCAAATAATTTAGAAATTAATAATTCCTCCAATAATCAATTTTCGGCACAACAGGATTGGTCTGAAGGCATTCACACATTTGATAAATCTTCTGGGAAAAATTTTACACTTCCATACATTCAAGAGGATAGCGATGTTGATGAATTTAAAAAAAGAAATGAGTTGATTGCCGATATGATTTTAGAAATGCCGTTAGAATACAAAATTCGCAAAGGGAATTTTACATCCGCCTTAAGTGTTACCCCATCTGTTTTTGTGCCAAATGAAAATTCAATAATTGGTGATGGTAATATAAATTTGGGGATAAAATTAGAATATTGAAATGAAAACTTTATTTTATTACCCTTAAACCCTTGAGAAAGAATTTGTTTTAGCATTTGGCGAACCTAGGTTGGATGAGTTAGTTTCGCACAAAATTTAATAATTGATCATAGAAACCATTAGCTAATTAATTAAAACGCATCTTGTGCCATATTTTTTATTTATGGTTTAGCAATCAATTCAATTCTAATTCCACTTGGCTCATAAAACATCATATGTTTTTCTGGTCCTTGTCCTAGAAATTATGGAGCAAATTCGATCTTCACATCAGGATGATTTTTTAGGATTTGATGTATTTGTGTCTAGATCTTCAGAATTATTTAAACTCAAAGCCAAATGATGAAGTCCGATATTGTTTTTACGGTCAAATAAAACTGCATTATCAGGATCATTAGATTGCCACAAAGTCACCATAACAGTTCCATCTGAAACAAAAATAGCCGGATATTCTGGCTTTTCTCCGACCTTGGTGAAATTTAAAGTTTCAATAAAAAATTTAGTAGATAATTGCAAGTTTTTGACATTGAGACCGATGTGGTGAACTCCACTTGTTTTTATTTGCGATTGTTTATTAGTCATAATAAATCCTGTTGTGATTAAAGTAGAAATTGCCAATAAAATTATGATGATTTTTTTCATATTGATCATTTTAGATATTTTTATTTTGTGAATAAATCCTTGAGATAATTTATTTAGATTTAGGAAATGGTTTCCCATTTTTCATCGACATATTTTTTAAATAAATTAAAAAAGAAACCGATCGGTATCTGGTGCAGATAAAAGTAAAACGATTGATCTTTTCTCTATGAATGGATTCAATGCTACGGGAGTGGGAAAAATAATCTCCACAGCGGGCGTTTCAAAAAAAACTCTCTATAATCATTTTACCTCAAAGAATGAGCTTATTCTTGCGGTTTTGCGAAAAAAAGATGAGATATTTCGCAATGATTTTATGCACACAGTTGAAAGCTTGGGATCAAATCCCAAAGATCAAATAATTGTTATTTTTAATGTTTTGGAAAAATGGTTCTACGATAAGGATTTTTGCGGCTGTTTGTTTATAAATGCGGTAGCAAAGTTCTCCCAAGAAGAAGATTCTATCAACGCTGCTTGCAAGGAACGCAAAAAACTAATCTATGACTACATATGCAAATTAACCACCACAGCAGTATTTAAAGAACCAGCAGAATTGGCCAGACAAATTCATCTTCTAGTAGAAGGAGCAATCGTCAGTGCCAATGTTTCTGGACATAAAAATTCCGCTAAAAGAGCTCAGGAAATGCCCAAAATTCTTTTAGAATATGCTCAATATGAATGATCAAATTAAAGACAAAATTATCGACATATCGCGGTTGGTAATCACATCCTGTAATTGCGAAAATTGGTCAAACCTAGTGGAAAAATTCCATTTTCCCAGATTCAAAATTTTTTTCTTTGTTTTTTAGCATGTCTATTGATCTTGATTAACTTTATTTACAGGATTATGTTTATCGGAAATTAGCCAAGATCAATTTGAATAAAAACCTCGCTTTTTGACAGATATTTGCTTAAATCATTTTTTCTACTTTCTGTTCAAAACAATCCTTAAAAAATCATAAATAATGCGCCCATCAAAAAGAAAACGCAGCGAACTTCGTGAAGTTAAAATTACCACCAATGTTAATAAATATGCTGAAGGTTCTTGCATAATTGAATTTGGTAATACTAAAGTTCTATGCACCGCAACTGTGGAAGAAAAAATTCCACCTTTTTTAAGAGGGAAGGGTGAGGGATGGTTAACTGCGGAATATTCAATGTTGCCAAGATCTACTCACAGCAGAAATCAGCGCGATGTTAATCGCAAATCTCCCAATGGCAGAGGAATAGAAATTCAAAGATTAATTGGTCGATCTTTAAGAGCTGCAATTGATCTTAAGGTTTTAGGAGAGAGGCAAATTGTTATTGATTGCGATGTGTTACAAGCCGATGGCGGAACCAGATGCGCCTCAATTACAGGGGGTTTTGTGGCTCTTAGTTTGGCAATTAAGAAATTAATTCATAATCGTGTTTTAGATAAATCTCCAATAATTCATCAAATTTGTGCGGTTTCTTGTGGAATTTACAAAGGAATGAGCGTTGTCGATTTAGATTATGATGAAGACAGCAAGTGCGATACTGACATTAATTTTGTTTTAAGTGGTGATAAAATTATTGAAATTCAAGGAACGGCAGAAGAGGCGCCGTTTGATTTTGAAGAATTGAGTCAAATGTATGAGCTTGCTAAAAATGCTGCGGAAGAAATTGGTAAAATACAAAATGACGCTTTATAGAATGGTTAAGATTTTCCCCGATTAACGCCATTAATATAAAATTCACATCTATAATTCCATATGTGGAATTATAGATGTGAATTGATAAAGCTAATCTGCGATCTAAATTTCAATTCCCCATTTAGAGCTTAGATATTCTTCAACACTTGTTCTTTCTGAAGTTGTGAGAGCTCTATTAAAAATAATAATTTCTCCAATATGACCAGAGAAAGCTAATGAATCGTCGCTTCTAGAGCCAATAATCATATCTAATATATTACTATTAACAGACGCGCCATCAACAGCTTCAACATCGTCAACACCATTCATTCTAACAAAAACATCGCCATTAGACATTAATCTTCCTGACACAATTGTTGGTGATAATTCACTATTGTTACTATCTATTGCAGGGTTGGATACTCCATCTACATCAAAGATAATAATGTCACTTGTAGAATTGAAGCGTAATTCATAATGCGCTGTTGTTGCAGAAGATATCAATGCCTGAGCTCCATCAATAGCTTTGCTTTGAAAAACTACAAACATTTCATAGTCTGAATTTGCAATTCCTAAAGCTTCAGATGTCGACAGTTCCATATTGTCGTTATTGGGGCTGGCAGCTCCATCAAAATTTAAAGCAGGTAAACCATTAATCCCATTTTCAATATATCTTGGATTATTAGCTGCAGTGCCCTGGGTCGCATTTTTTGTAGATGATGTTCGAGGGTTGATATCATTCCAAGTATCTATTGTTCCAATGGCGCCAAGAGCTGTATCAATATTGTCACCTTCAGGAAAACTTGCATCTGATGTGGTTTCAAGCCAGACAGACAATCCTTTTATTGAAGAGACTGGAGAATTAATTGTTAAAGATTGGGCTGATTTTATTTTTGATTTGTTCAAAAGTTGAGAACCTTTAGAGACTCCAATAATTAAAATACCAATAATTAAAATTACCACTGAGAGTTCAATCAAGGAAAATGCCAATTTGTTGTTTTTATTTTTTTTCATAATATGAAGTATTCAAGTTAAATTGTATTAAGTTGGTTTTTGAATGGTGAATAGAGGTTATATAATCATAATAACACTTTAGCTCATCAGGGCAACAGAAATTTATTTTTAAGCTTTTTTCTGCAAAAATTGAATCAATTTGTTGCGATGGTTAAATTTGGCTTCATTTTTAAATTCCAAATTCACGTTTAAAAATTTATCAATAAAATATCCACTAAGCTTTAAGCCATTTAATAGGTCATTTATGCTGGTTGTTTTGGAATTATCATTTGCCAATAAGAATGATGGTAATGGCAATAATTTGTGGCGATATTTTTCTCCCGCCATAAAACAAACTGCTCGCGCAGATTTTGGCGAAACAAATTGTAAATCTTCACTAATTCCCGTTGCGGCGCAAGATGATAAATCGACTCCATATCCCAAAATTTTAAGCAGATTGATTTCGAATTTTATGTATTCCTTAATAAAATCTTCATCATTTAAATTAAGTTTTTGTAGTAAATTCCACAAAATATCAAAAACTTCATTGTCACTATCTTGCTGAAGAATATTTTCTTCAATAATTCCCGCCACATTACTTAGGGCTGATAATTTAACTCTGCTGGAAATTATTTCTCCTAAAAAAGAACGATTAATTTCAGATTTAAAAAACCCCAAAGAATCGGCATTCTTGGAACTGCACTCAAAATCAATCAGATTAAAATTTTGATAAAGAGCGTGGTTTTTGCTTGAAGATGCGGAAGAGCGCACATATCCCAAGCAAAGTCCATTATTAGAGGAAAGAACCTTGACAATCAAAGCACTTTCGCTGTATTTTCGGGCCCCAATTACAATGCCGCAATCTGTAAATTTCATATGTCGATCGATTTTAAATTACCACAATTTTTACCAACTTCTAACTTCGCAGAAGGTCAAAAAACCAATTTAATTGGTTTGAGCTTAAGCGGAATTGAGCAGGAAATGCTTAAGATTGACGAAAAACCTTTTAAAGCCAAGCAAATTTGGAACTGGATTTATGCATTTGGAGTTAAAGAATTCTCTCAAATGTCTAATATTTCTAAATCTACCATTAGTAAGCTGCAGGAAAATTATTCAATTCAAAGACCGCAAATTAGTCAAGATTTAATCTCAAAAGATGGAACTCGCAAATGGTTGATTAAATTCTCCGATTGTCGCGAAGCCGAAATGGTTTTTATTCCAGAAGATGACCGTGGAACTTTGTGTATTTCTTCACAAATTGGCTGCACCCTAACTTGCAAATTTTGTCACACTGGAACGCAAATGTTGGTTCGCAATTTAAGCGCTGGAGAAATTGTCGTGCAATTAATGTTGGCTAGAGATTTACTTGATGATTGGCAATTAACAAACGCCAAAAATAATGATGTTGTTCTAACTGCTCCTGCAAAAAATGCCTCAAAAGGGAAGAAATCACGCGAAGTTAAGCAAGATCCAAATGAGATAGATCAAGGCTCAAGAAAAATTACATCAATGGTTTTTATGGGAATGGGCGAGCCATTTTTCAATTACGACCAAGTGAAAAAATCGGTCGATATTTTAAATGATTCTAGCGGAATTAGTTTCTCTAAACGCAAAATAACCATTTCCACTTCGGGAGTTGTTCCTGAAATTATCAAATTTTCTGATGAAGTTAAAACTGTTTTGGCAATTTCACTGCACAGCGCTAATGATGCCACTCGCACTAAAATAATGCCACTTAACAAGAAATATCCGCTTAAAGAATTGATGAAATCTTGCGAATATTATGTTGAAAAGAATCCCAGCGGTAGAATTACTTTTGAATATGTAATGTTGGCGGGAATTAACGACAGCGACGCCGATGCCATGGATTTGGTCAGATTACTTAAAAAACACAAACTTCCAGCTTTAATTAATTTAATTCCTTTTAACCCTTGGAAGGGCAATGATTTTGTTTGTTCAAGCAGAAATAGAATGATGGCTTTTGGTAGTGTTATTAAAAAAGCGGGTTTAAAAGTGACAATTCGTAAAACAAAAGGTCAAGATGTGATGGCTGCTTGTGGGCAGTTGAAATCTGAATCGAAAAGAATTGTTAAAACAAAAGTGAAGAAAGATTAATTAATTTCAAAAAACACAATTTGGTAAGGTAGATTTGGTTTTTAGGTTAATATTAAAAAATTCCATCTGGAATTTTTCTAGGTTTGAAACTGTCTTTATCAACACAAATAATTTTAATTTCAATTTTTGCTAGAATTTTCTCTCCTAATTTAATTTCTTGCTGCATTCGTACTGAAGCCTTCTTAATTTCCAATATTTCAACACTCACTGCAATTAAATCATCCATCTTGGCGGGGCTTAGATATTGAATTTGACAATTCCCAACCACAAACATAATTCCGTGTTCTTGCGCTAATTTAGATTGAACAATATTTTTTGATCTTAGTAAATCGGTTCTGGCCCGTTCAAAGAATTTTAAATAATTGGCGTAATAAACTACTCCGCCAAAATCGGTATCTTCGTAATAAATTCGATATTTAAATGACTCTGGCATGGCAATTAGGAGTTTCATAAAGTTTAATTTCCAAGCAAGAAATGTTGTAGGATGCAAATAATTCTGGACAAATTTCTTTAAATAAGTAACTGGCCATTTCTTCAGCTGTTGGGTTAACTTCTAAATAATAAATTTCCTGACCAGTTACTTTGGCAATTTGCTGCCCTAATTCATGATCTTTTTTATTCAAAATTGTGTTGTGATCCCAATTTTCATCAATCCAGCCACCCAGAATTTCTTTAATAATTCCAAAATCAATCACCATTCCTAAATTATCTAATTCTTTAGCAACAAAAGTTGCTTCAATTTTGTAACGATGCCCATGGAGCATTTTACACTTACTTTGGTGGTTAATAATTCGATGTGCTGCATCAAATTCAATATTTCTGGTACAAGAGATCATATTTGGCTTTTAAATTAACTAATTAGTAATTATTTTTAACGAATATTTTCCCTTAATATTTCAAAGCGATGCAAGAAAATCTATTAAAATCTATCAAATTCGATGAAAAAGGTTTGGTTCCAGCAATTGCCCAAGATTACAAAACAGGAGAAGTTTTGATGTTTGCTTGGATGAATGAGGAATCTTTAAACCAAACTATTAAAACCAAATTTGCTCATTATTTTTCAAGATCGCGCCAAAAATTATGGAAAAAAGGTGAAACATCGGGAAATGTTCAAGATGTTCAGGAAATTTTAGTCGATTGTGATGAAGATTGCTTAATTTTAAAAATAAAGCAAGAGGGAGTTGCTTGTCATACTGGCGCAAAAACTTGTTTTTTCCGTAAAATTTTAATGTTGGCATTGGTTTTAACGGTAACATTTTCTCATCAATCTTTTGCTGCCAAAAAAGCTGTTGATAGCATAACCATTTTTTCTGAAAATAGCTTGGCTTTCCCTTTGGTAAAGATTTCTCGCCTTTACTCCAAGAATAATAATGCCGTAGTTTCAGTAAATTTCGATTATTCCGAGCAATTAATTGACAACATTAGCAATGGTGAGCCGGCGGATATTTTTATTGCCTCTCATTCTGACTGGATTAAAGACTTACAAAGAAAGGGTTTGGTAGATTTTTATAGTTTTGCCAATTTGGCTAAAGATAAATTGTTAATTATTACTTCTAAAAATAATAAAAAGCTAAATATTGAGGAAGTTAAGCAGATTAAGACTGTGGAAAAAATGCTCTGGAGAATCCATAGAGATCGAGTTCCAATGATCGTAGATTCCAAGGCTACTTCCCTTGGTAAATATACGGATGATATTTTAAGAAAGGTTAATATTAAGAATCATCGAATTTATCGCAGAGTTAGTGAAGACAAAAAGCCCATTACTGATTTTATTAATGAAAGTGATGAATATTGCGGAATAGTTTTGGCAAGCTCCATCAATAATTACAAAAATGTTGTGGTTTTAAAAGAAATAGAAGGAGTTGAAATTAATTATCAAGCTTTAGTAATTGCTGGGGATAACATGA
>JBLHVR010000037.1:0-14364 GCA_047628655.1 Lentimonas sp. | reverse complement strand
TTTGTAGAAAATCTATTAACGATGCTGTAATTAGAAAATTATCTATGGAATAAATGATGATTTTCACAAACCAAGCATGTCCAGAATTAATAAGGAAGATTGGTGAATTTGAAAGATTTAAATCTTTCAACAAGGCAATAACCTATCTTGAAACAAAAGAACTAAATAAACTTCCAGATAATGAGGTTAGAAGCGCTTAATCTTCTCAATTGTAACCGACTCCAAGATTACGAGGATCACTTCGGTCGTAATATTTCCCCCCATGTATTTAATATTATAAAACACATCAAAGATCCTCTTTGACTAAACTATTGATTCCACCCAATTGGAATTAGCGCTTGAAAGTGATGACGACCTCCTATCTCGAACTCCTAATTGCGGTTTTAATTTAGGATTATCACAAGATTCTTCTACAATTCCAGGAATCTCGCTACCCAAATCTCTTATGCTTAAATTTCCCCTTCTTTCTGAATTTTTGAATAGAAATTTTTTGCAATTTCTGTTGTGAATTTTTTCAAATTTTCTCCGGCTAATTGCTCGCAAACCTCGCTTTTTTTATTTGATTTTCCACAATATTATCTAAGCCAGTCATGCCATATTGCTTTAATGACTTATCTTTATGATGCCTCCACTATTCCCACAAGGTCTTGAATACTTATCCTTCGTTAAAAGAGCCATTAATACTGCCAACGAGTCTAAATCCTTCATGAACTTTGAAATCAGCATTACCATCAGGAGATTCCCCTACTAATAATTTATTGAGTGATTCCTTAATTTCTTTATATTTAGCATTCAATTCGTCAAAAACAACAATGCACCCCTCTTTGGCAGCTTTGAGCATAATTAAAATAATATTTTTCTGATCCATGTTTGCGACTATTTAGTAGTAATGTTTTCCATAGAGTCTTTTGGATTATCCGGAAAAATGCCTCGCGACTCTAGAATTCGTTTAATTAATACGGCTTTACCAACTCCAGGGCCTCCCTCAATCATAAAACCTTTAAGTCCGGCAGATGGAGAAAATTCGCCAGCTATTTGAATATCTCTTGTGCCAAGAAAATTAATCAGAGATTTTTCTAGAGGTTCTGTAGTTTTGGTGGATATAAAATTATCACTTTCTAGTGATGGGTAATCAGTTTGAAACAACTCATCTTTAACAAATATGCTTTTGTGTTCATCACTCATTTTTTCGTAGATAGGCCTTAGAATTCTTTCATAAATATAATATGGCGGAAGTTCTGCAAGATGCATAGTTACAATTTAGCTTGAAGATTTTTCCTCATTTTCCTTTTTTTGGCCGCAAGTAATAATTAGTTTTTGCTGCGTATTGATATTCAAAAGTTTTCCATTGTGCAATATTCTGGATGATTGACTCGAATTTAAAGGATCTAACCATTTTAATTGTTCAAATTGAGTGAAATCTGAATCTTCATTAAACCTCTCAATAACCAACGCAGCGTTCTTTTTTAAACTTGAATTTGCCCAATTTGTTAAATTATTTAACCCGCGGTGAATTGAATATTGATTTTCCGCTTCTAATCTAGCTATTAATTGATTTATGCCAACTCCACCACGAACAGAAATTCTAACAATATTGCTTCTCCCAGCATTTCTTTGAGTTTAAGCTCTCTTTTTTCGTCAAATGCTTTTGATTTTTCTTCAGAATCAGTAAAAGAAAATTCATTTTCTTCAGCTTCTGCTATTTCAGTAAAATCATCGGTTATGCGCGGAGGAACTTTTTTTTCTGGGAATTTTTGAACTGTATATTGTCCATAATTTAGAAAAGTTAAAGGCGGATATGACTGCCCCATTATCGAATTTTCATCTTCAATAATGACGGTAAGATTATCTCTTATTTCTTGATATTCTGAATCATTGCCTCATAAAATGTGGCAAAACATTGAAGTTGTTAAATATTATCTAAAAAACCAAATCATTAAAGCACTACTCATTCTAGCATATTTAGTTAAATGCATATATGATATATCAATTTATTAACAACTTAATTAATTATAATGATTCTAAATATATTAGATTTATCTCGCAGAACAAAAGCCAGAGAGCTTGGTAAAGTTTTTCAAACACATGGCAAAGTTAAATCCTGCGATATTGTTATGGATAAAAATACTGGAGAATCTAAAGGTTTTGGATTTGTTGAAATGTTAAATGATGATGAGGCAAGAACCGCAATAGAAAAAATTCACGGCACCAAATTTGACGGCAGTAAAATAAGAGTAAAAGCTTCAACTAAAGATAAATAGAGATGACGGAAAATAAACCTGCAGATCCTCTACATGGAATTTCTTTAGAAAAAATAGTTACAAAATTGGTAGATTATTACGGCTGGGAAAAGCTGGGAAATATTATAAGCATAAACTGCTTCAAGAGTGAACCTTCTGTTAAATCTAGTTTAAAATTTCTTAGGAAAACTCCTTGGGCAAGAGAAAAGGTAGAAAAACTCTACATTCAATCTTTGTAGAATTTTTCAATCACCTCAATTAATAAAATTCAAGTTTGACGTATTTTAAACCAAACTTATTTCATCTTTTTCAATAATTACCAGACGACTTTTATAAAGTTTTCCCAAGGCTTTTTTGTAGTTTCCTTTACTAACTTTAAAGGTTTTGTAAATTAATTCTGGATCACTTTTATCTGTAATACTTATTTTACCACCCTCACTTTTGATAAATTCCAAAATTTCTTCCGACAGCCCACCAATAGCCTCACCGCCTTGGGGCTGAAGCATAAGGTCAATTTTACCATCATCCCTCACATTTTTTATGTAACCGCTCATTTGGTCGCCAACCTTTATTGGACTGAGAATATCAATATTATGAACCAAGCCCATATATTCGTCATTCACCACCGCTTTGTAGCCAAAATCATTTCTTCTGGCAACAAGCAAACTCACTTCATGATTTTTGGTGAAATTGTAGCCATCTTCTTCCTTCATAAAGTCGCTCAACTTGCTACTAGCGGCAATTCTTCCGGTAACATCGATGTACAAAAACACCACATATGAGTTTCCAACCAACATTGGTATTAACTGCTCTTTAAATGGAACCAAAAGGTCTTTTGTAAGCCCCCAATCCATGAAAGCACCAAAAGGGCTTGATGAGGTAACTTCCAAATGAGCGCATTGCCCAACTTGGCAATATGGCGTTTCAGATGTTGCAATGAGGCGGTCTTCCGAATCTAGATAAATAAAAACTTCCAACTCATCTCCAATTTCAAATTTCTCCGGCACATATCGTGAAGGCATTAATATTTCACCCGAATCTCCCCCATCTAAATAAAGGCCAAAATCAACTTTCTTAACTATGGATAATTTATTTATCGTTCCAACTTTGAGCATTTTTATGTATTTTGCGTGGTTATTAAAAAGGAGACAATAGGTACGAATCTTTATGCGTCAAGGAAGAGAATGTTGCGAGATTTTTTGTTTTTTAGATGGGGCAGATTTCAGAAACCTAAAAACTACAAGAAACACTTTCCATCGTGTTTAATGTTTAAATTCTAGACGATGGCCTCCCTAATATAAATACAATCATTGTTCCTATTGTTGTTTATTTATTCAGGATTATTAGATATATTTTTGAACTCCGCTTGCATTGTCGGATTATTGTAAGTTAGTTTTTTAATCGTTAAATCCTCAGTTTTATCATTTGCAAGTCGAAGGTTATTCTCGGATGCCAGCAAAGAATCTTTGGTTTTTTGCAATTCCTTTATGGTTTTATCTATTCCACCTATTGCGTCTTTAAATTGACGACTCGCTAAATCATAATTTCTTGTAAATCCTTCTTTGAACTTACTAATTTTGTCTTCAAAATTAGTAATATCTATGTTCTGACTTTTTACCAATGCCAGCTCTGATTTATATTTCATAGAGTTCATTGCCGCATTACGAAGTAATGTAATAACAGTAATAAAAAATTGAGGTCGTACTACATACATTTTGTCATATTTGTGCGACACATCAACAATACCAGTGTTGTAAAGTTCACTTTCCGCTTCTAATAATGAAACCAGAACCGCATATTCGCATTTTTTCTCGGTGCGGTCTTTATCCAGTTCCTTTAAAAAATCTTCATTTTTTTTCTTGGTGGCTGTTTCGTCTCCTTCGTTCTTCATTTCAAACATTATTGAAATGATCTCGTTTCCTGATTCATCAGTTTCCTTGTAAATATAATCTCCTTTACTGCCAGATTTTGAATCATTGTCTTTTTCAAAATAAGCTTTCTGGAAAGCTGTTGGACGCAGTTTATTAAATTCTGTTTCACAATGTTGCTCTAGGGTTTCGCCAAGCATTTTAGTGGAAAGTTTTAGTTTCATATCTCTCACGCGAGAAATTTCATCGTCTTTATATTTTATTATTTCATTTTTACTGTGCAATTCGGTTGAAAATTGCTGCTTCAAAGAATTCTCAATATTTTGCGCTTCTAATTTATTGGTCTTTAAATCATTGGCTAAATTGTCTCGCTCTTTTTCAACCTTTTGAACAGCCTCATTCACCGCAAGCTTCTTCTCAATTTCCACATTATCAATTTTTGCTTTTAAATTTGTAATTTCAGCCTCTTTTTTATTTACCTTCTCAGATAGTTCCAATTCGCTTTTAGATTTAAGTTCCGCAAGTTCCGTATTTTTTTCTGCAAGCTGTTCTTGAAACGAATTTTTAACATTTGCTTCTGCTAATTTTACAGCACTTTCTTTTTCTTTTTCTGCCAGATCTAGTCTGCTGCGTAATTCTTCTTCAAATTGTTGATCACGAACTTGTTTTAAAATGTCAGCAAATCCTGCTTCGTCAACTTTGAATGCTTTGGTGCAATTTGGGCAAATAATTTCGTTCATCTGGATTTAATTTTTAATTTTATTAAGAATTTATAATTTATGAGCTTTCAACTAATCGGCTTAAGCAAACTCAAGAACTTAGGCATGATTATCTGCCTAACCCCTCAAAAACAACAATTTACATTTCAATAAACTAACATATTTTGATTCAAAATAAAAATAGCTTTATGGTTTTTTTTAAACCTAAATGAGCCTTTCTAATTTTAGCATTAAAAACCAAAACTAATGTATCCATTAAACTACATCGAACCAGTTTTTCGTCCACCAAGTGAGTGGAAATCGTTAATTTTACAAGTCACCAATGGTTGCTCGTGGAATAAATGTACATTTTGTGACATGTATAAAAATGAGGAAAAACGCTTCAAACCAAAAGCGCTCGATGAAATTGAGCAAGAGCTAAAATTCTTAGTTGATAATAATTATCCAGTCTCAAGAGTTTTTCTGGCCGACGGCGATGCGGTGAGCTTATCTATGAGAAGATTGAAAGAAATTTTGGAATTAATTAACCGCTATTTTCCCAATTTACAGCGCATAACTTCCTATTGTCTTCCGCGCAATTTATTGAATAAATCTATTGCTGATTTAAAGGAGTTGCATGATTTGGGATTAAAAATTCTCTATGTTGGCTGCGAAACTGGCGACACGCAATTGCTTGGTTTGATAGAAAAAGGCGAAACTTTTGAAACATCTTTAAGCGCTTTGCAAAAAATAAAAGCTGCCGGAATCAAAAGTTCAGTAATGATTCTAAATGGTTTGGGCGGCTCTAAATATAGTAAGCAACATATTTTAGCTTCCGCAAAATTGATGAATTTGGCGCAACCCGAATATTTATCAACTTTAGTTCTGGAATTTCCTTTAGGTTCAGAGCGTTTTGAAAAAGGTTTTAATGGCGATTGGAAATTTTTGACTAAGTTGGAATTATTTCAAGAAATGAAATTATTGATGGAAAATCTAGATCTTAAAAAAACCATTTTCCGCAGCGATCACGCTTCTAATCATTTAGTTCTGAAAGGAATTCTGGGAAGGGATAAAAATAGAATTTCCAATGAGATTGAATTGGCAATTCAGGCAGCGTCTTTATAAATTTTTATCTTTACATATTTGACCAGTTATTTGACTGACAATATTCATTATTTTAGACAACAGCTCTAAATCTTGATCTGTAAAAACAGGTTTAAATATTGAATTTGGCTCGAACAAATCATTATTAGTGGGAATGGTAATTAAGGTTTTATCACCATTAAAGCTGCAAGTTACATCACTATTAATTGCTTGCAATTGCCCATTATCAAATGTTGTTTTGTAAATATCGGCATGTTTAGAAAATTTAAAATCTTCAACATACCAACCCAAAGAAAAACCTCTTCCTCTGATTAAATTAATGAAATTAAAAGGAATTAAAAGAATTTGAACAATTAACGACCCTAGGAATTGAGCTTTTTGATATGCAAAAAACATAATTGCATCATCTAAATTTGTTTTTTTCTTAGCGGGCAAATTAATTGCGTCGCAAAGTTTTAAAATAGAATTTAACAATTCCTCATTAGCCACAATTTTTGCCTCTTTCACATCAGTAGTAAATCCTTCAAAACGCTCTTCTAGAGATTTATTAGGCAAATCAATCTTTTCATAATTTTCAAACTTCTCTTTAATGTAGTCCAAATCCTTCTTGTCTTCCTGTATAATTACCGTTTCTCCATTGAATGGATTTCTCAAGCTAAGATTGGAACTGCATGTGTTAATTACAACCATGAGACCACTGAACACGGAGACTTTTTTGTTGGTTTTTTTATGTTTGCGCTCTTTAAAAAGCTTTATTTCAGATATCTCAACTTTGCTGTCATGAAAAATACCATTAATACTATCTTCACAATGATATTGATCATATTCCGGTAAAATTACCCAATGTTTTGGATCAAGTCGAATAGATCTATGTTCTCTTTTAAAGGTAAATTCACCAAAATACTTAAGAAGATGGTTAAATGTTAATTCTTTAATTGAAAATGACCCTTTTTGATTAGTATGTCGACGATAATTAAATATGGGCATTACCGCAAAAATCAAAGCAATTAGCGGCACCAAGACATAAATATAAGTTTTTAAAAATTCAACTTGGCTTTGATAGGGTAAATTTTGAGAATGCTTTATGTTGTGAACTGTTCTAGAAATTGCATCTAATGCCACTGAAATAAAAGGTTCTGTAAAGGGTAAACTGATAATTATTATAAAGGCCACGAATAAATAAATTTTCAACTTTCTTAAATAATTCAGGCGTCTTTTTTCCAGCGACTTAACATATGGTTTGGCGTAATTTTCTAAAAACTTTTCAGAATTTTCATCCTTTACATCTTCTAAAACCATGATTTTGATATTTTTATTATTAATTCCGCCTAAGATTTAAACTTAAGTTTTCTTTTTTAAAACGCAAAAAAACCTTTATCTTCGGGGTTCTTCTGTCACCAACTATTAGGCATCGCTAAGATTTGGCAATTCCCAATCAATCGGCTTAATATCACGGCTTTGCAAATATTTATTACTTTTAGAAAAATGCCCACTTCCTAAAAAACTTTTATGAGCCGAAAAAGGACTAGGATGAGAACATTCCAAAACCAAATGTTTCTTACGGTTAACATTTACAGCTTTTTTCTGAGCATGACTTCCCCACAGCAAAAAAACCAAATTCTGACATTCCTCATTAAGAACATCAACCACCTTATCGGTAAAAATTTCCCAACCCTTACCTTGATGAGAAGCCGGTTTTCCCTGCTCAACGCTCAGCACATTATTAAGCATTAAAACACCATTTTTTGCCCAAGATTCTAGAAAACCATGACTAGGTTTTTCCAAATTAAGGTCAGATTTCAATTCTTTGTAAATATTTCTTAAAGAAGGGGGAATTGACATTTCAGGACTTACCGAAAAGCAAAGACCATGCGCCTGATTTGGGCCATGATAAGGATCTTGGCCAATAATCACCACTTTAACTTCATTTAAGGGGGTTAATTTAAAAGCCGAGAATGTTGCAGAATCATCAGGATAAATAGATTTTCCAGCTCTTGATTCCTCTTCCAAAAAGGAATTAAGTTTTAACATGTAATCTTTTTCAAATTCCACTCCCAGATGTTTCATCCAAGATTCTGGTAGGGGCTGTTTTTTAATATTCATGTTGTTGGAGCAGTATTTTTGTAAATTAATAAGGCTCTGTTTCTAGAAAATTTTAGATCAATCATGGCTTCTGGATATTTACCCCTATTTTCCGGACAATGTATTTCCTTATCTGACAAATGAGCAATTTCTGGCACCCATTTTCTAATATATTCTCCCTTTGGATCAAATCTTTGACTTTGGGTGATGGGATTAAAAATTCTAAAATAAGGAGCAGCGTCTGCTCCGCTTCCGGCAACCCATTGCCAAGAAGCAGAATTTGAGGCTAAATCGGCGTCTACCAAACAATCCCAAAACCATTCCTGACCAATTCTCCAATCTATTAAAAGATTTTTGATTAAAAATGAAGCAACCACCATTCTCACCCGATTATGCATCCAACCTGTTTGCCATAATTGCCTCATTCCGGCGTCTATTAATGGAAATCCTGTCATACCTTTTTGCCATTTTTTCAGATCTTCCTGATTATTTTTCCAAGTAAAATTATCAAATTTTGATTTAAAATTTTTACTCGGTAATGCTGGAAAATGATAAAGCAAATGGTAAGAAAATTCCCTCCAACCAATTTCGCTGAGGAAATGATTTAGGCCTGAATTTTCAGTAAAGAATATTGATTTAAAGTAAATTTGTTTAGGGCTGATAAGTCCAAAATGTAAATATGGCGACAAAAAACTAGTATTATTAGTGGCCGGAAAATCCCTTCCTTCCTTGTAATTAGCCATTGAATTTTTCATAAAATCTTCAGCTAAATCATGAGCAGATTCCTCACTAGCTGGATATAAATTACCCCAATTTTTGGCCCAATTTGGGCTTTTAGGAAGCAAATTAAGATCTTCTAATTTCAGCCCTTCTTGCTCCTTTACTTTAATTAAATTAAAAGATTCTGGAATAGTGTGAGGTGTTTTTACATCACTAATTTGAGTTAGGCACTTTCTCCAAAACGGGGTGAAAACCTTAAAATAGCTTTTTGATAAATTTTGAATTTTGGCAGGTTCAAAAAGAAGTGAACTGTTGAAAGTTGTTACCTCTAAATCTTTTTTTCTAAAAAATTCCTTAATATCAGAATCTCTTGCAATTGCTTCTGGCTCATAAATTCGATTCCAAACAATGAAATTTATTTGATGCTCAATGACCATTTCTTCAAGAATTTGCTTAGGATTGCCCAGCTTAATTATTAAATCTGCATTATATTTTTGTTTTATGTCATTTTTAAAAGACTTCAAAGCTTGAAATAAAAACCATTTGGAAGCAGCCCCAATTGACATTTTTTCATCAAAAATATACAAAAACAAAACCTCACTATTGTTTTCATAAGCATGATTCAAAGCACCATTATCTGACAAACGCAGATCATTTCTAAGCCAAATTATAGTTTTTTTACTCATCTTAAATTGTGATATCAGATTTAATCTTCCAGCTAGGTTATTTTCTGAAAAACAAGATAATTTCTTTAATTTATTGCCAAAATAACAAAAGCATCTTCTTTTTTACCTTTAATTGGAGGCAAAAAGCCAAATTTTCACCAATTTATGTTGAGAATAGAACTAAGTCAATTGTGTTTCTTCTTGAAAAGAAACAGCATGAATATCTAGAAAAAGGTTTGAAATCAACAGGTTAGCTCTGAACTCCTGAAAAGATGATGATGATTTAAATTGGGAAGCGCTGACACAGAGTATTTTTAAAGATTAAACACCCTTCCATCCACATCATCATTACGGCAAGGAGAAGACTTTGCCACAAACTAGAAAAACACTAAAAAAAACAGCGTTTTTTTACAATTTAGAGGAAGATTAAATAAGGCCTAGAGATAGACCATTAAAGGATATGCGCCACTAGCAAACAACACCCAGAAAATGTCCCATGGGACACAGATTCGTTATGTTATTTTGTAAAATAGTTCCTAAGATGAGATAAATTAAGATGTGAACTGTCTTCAAAACTTAAAATTTTTTCTCCAAAATAACAATTAAAAAATTAGAAATCCCACCACGAACCAAATCTCAATATTCCAAACTAGAAAAAGACATAAAAAACCTAATCCAAAAAGGCATCGATAACCCCGCAAAATAAAACTCCAAATTAGAAAAATTGAAAAGTCATTTACGCAGTTTTTAGGATACCCTCTTGCGTGAAAGCATTTTATTAAAATTTTAATCTCATATTTTGACCCGACTACCAAGACGACCTATAAGATTTTCTGAAAATTACATTCGAAGATTATTAAGCCAAGCTGGAATCATTGATTCTAACCTGCTATTCGGACTATTTTTCCCAATAGGGATAACTCCCGCCAATACGATAGGGCAACCTTTATTTTTTATCTTTTGCTTATTAATTAAGGTTTTGGTTTGCACATTATAAACAAAAACTGTCAGGTCAACAGTGTCCAATGTAACTGGATCTGTATTAGGGTTGTTTCCAGTTTGACTTGGGGTGCACATGGCATAAAAGGCATCTTTCCATTCGTTAATATTAATATCAATTAAGTATTTACTGCCTTTAAGTTTTGCCGCTTTAAATCCCTCTTCCAAACTGATATTTTTATCGCTAATACTTATTTCTCCCACTTCCTCAAATAACTTGGCTCTGAAAATTCCAACTACTTCTTTAGAGCTTTTGTGATTTTCCTTTAATTTGGTGGTAAACATTGCGTTGTAGAAGCCATTTTTTGGATAAATTAAATAAAAACTATCTTGGGTATTTACTTTAGTGCGTTCATCAAAAATTCTGATATTTTTTTTAGTCCCAACCCAAGTGCAGCTGGAGATAAAAAATAAAAGGATTAAGGACGTTAATGCGGTTTTTAGAATTTTCATAATTTTAGTTGGTTTTGTTTGTTAAAAATTGGGGGTTGGTTAATAAATAATTTTTATGGCTAATGGATAGATTTGACACCTCTGATGCTAGTTCCAATCTAATTCCATGGCTTTGGGCAGAGAAAATTCATGTTCTTTTTCTCCCTATCGCTCCACCAATTTGCATCCTTCAACCTTGTTCTAAGATTGTTATTCTTAAGAGGCTTAACTTCCTTCGGTATGCTTTTAATGTTTCCGCCAGAATTAATGTGAAAAAGAACATAAGACCAAGTATAACACAAGGCCTCTCTAATCTCATCTCTAGCTAAATCAGAAACTTCGCCACGCAAATTACTATTTGCTCTATATTGAGTTCCTTCATCACCCAGACCCATCATATGGGTGTACAAAAACAAATCATATGCTATTTTACGATTCTTTGGAACTCCAAGACCATCCCTAAACATCACCCCTATATTATTATAAGAATCAGGCTCTTTCTTTTTTAAAGCAGCTAAATACCATTTCATTGCCGCATCATATTCTTTTACTTCATAATATATATTTCCCAAAGTCAGCATGGCTTTAGAATCCCCTTTTTGTGCCATTTCATAAAACTTTTTTGTTTTTTTCTGAAATTTATCTTCCTGCGCAAGAGCTTTATTATATGATATTAGGCTAAATAAAATAATTAATACTAAACACAGATTTTGTTTTAGATTTTTCATGGTTTTTTAGTTATTTGCTGCTCTCTTGGCTTTTTCTTGTTTATATTCCTCAAGAAATTTTGGATCTTTTTTTAGCGGGGAGTCTGCTGGCATTGAGTCATACATAGTTATGACATCGTCACAACCTTCTTCTAGGCATTTTCTTCCGTATATTTTTATGTATTCACGATCACGATATTCTTGACAGGTTAGGCCAGCTTTTTTTAATAGATCCGCTCGCTCTTGTTTCAAATTCGGAGTATCGTAAGTTAATATATGGACATCATCTTGGGTGAAGTGGAGCTCAACAAAAATATGTTTTTTTGTTAAACTTCTTCTCCTAATACTAGGTAATTTATCTTTTGTAAAAATTAAATCTTTGGTCAATTTTTTGCCTTCAGCATTTTCCCACTCAATATGGACGGGGCCGAAGAAATCAGAATTTCTTTTAATATTATAAATACCAGACTGAATTCCACAAAAATTAAGAGTAGAGGCGCCAAGAGGCTTAACCTTTACCCACTCAACTTTTATATTTCTAACAATCCCGCCATTATAACTATCATTTTCATACCTGATTGATGGAGCTATTTTAGCAGCACAAGACACAATACTAAGACCAAAAACCAAAAACAAAAACAAAGCTAATATTTTTCTCATAATGTAAATTTTCTTAAAATTATTATTAATTTGTAATTGTTAATTTTTATCAATCATTCGGATTATAAACATTCCTATCCCCAAAACTGTAATTTGGCCATTCTCCTGTTGCTTCATAGCTTGAATCGTGAACTGAACTCTTTTTAATTGCCGCTTCCAAACTATTGAATTTAACTTGATTGGCTAAATTCGGGTTACTGTCGTAACTATCTTTAGCCTGATTGTAAGAATTCATCAAATTATTAAACTTTGCAGTTGGCCTTTGGTTTTCTGGAATATCATTATATTTAATACCATAATTCGAAGCTGCATTGACCATAGTTTGCATTGTGTAAAATGCCATATTTTGATCTTTTCCTTGGAAGCCTTTCACATAACCACCACCAATTGTTGAGTGAACTCCCGGTAAGGTAATTTCTGTCCAGAACTTGCCTTTTAAAGTTCCATCTGAATTTCTTAAGGCCTGTAATGGGAAATTAGCTCTTTTCTCATCAGCCGCATTAATTTGCATAACAGCAATATTTTCTGGAAGAGAAAAATCAAAACCCATATCAATGTTGTTTCCTGGCTTTCCATATGAGGCAACTGGATCGAATAAAAATGCTGATCTGGTCATAACACCTTGACTCCAATAATTCTCATTGTCTATTTTATTGATGAAATCCATTGCGGTTGTGGCTCCTCGGCTGAAACCTGTTACATCTACCGGGAAGAAGAGGACTTGGCTGTTTTCAGGGTTTTTTAGAATATCAATTAACCCCTCCCGAGCAATCTCTTGCTTCCCAACTATCCCACAACCCGTTGCCTGACATAATTTATCAATAGCGTCATAATTCTCAGAAGTTCCAACTCCAGTAACGTAAACTTTCGCATCACTATCATAAACACCCAGCATCCTAGCCACATTAGTTTCAGCACCAATCTTCTCATCACGAGACTTTTTATTATTAGTTCCATCAAAAAATATCCCTGTTTGTTTAGTATATTTATCCAAGAACCTACCATAAACCTCATTACCAATATCCTCTTGCAACTGCGCAAAATTCCTTGTCGTAGAAAGTTCAATAATCGCATCCATCTCTTTACTAGTTGGAGTTTTGCCAGTCAGTTCCTTAACTGCAGACCTTAACTCACTTTTCTCCCCAGCAACAGCAAACTTTCTAACCTCATTCCTAATATTAGAAATAATTTCAGGATCAGTAATATCACTAGGAGTAAAATAATCATATCCCGCCAAAGCTACAGATGTTCCAACATCTATAAAAGCTTCCGCGTGTTTTGGCAAATTCCTAACCTCCTTAGCAATCTCAGATCTCCCCGCACTAGAAAGTAACCTGTGATCAATAGTCACCTCAAAATCAAGGGCGCCAGTAATGGTGTCCTTAGTAATTTCCTGAGTGTTATTAACATCACGATTTAAATCTTTAAGTATCTCAGAATCGGAATCATTCAAAGTTCCACCTGTTGCACTAATAAAATTACCATCTGCATCAAATGTTTGTGTAGAATCGGTTGTAATTGCCCCTTCTCCAATAGTAGCTTTTGTAAGTTGCTCCTTCTCGTAACCATCACTCTGAGCGCTAAGAGTAGTTGCCCCTTCAGGGAAATAAGCTTTTTCTTGGCTAGGATTCCCACCATTAGAAGTATTAACGCCGCTATTTGCCGTTCCTCCATCTGCTGTTTCTGATTTAGAAGACCCAATCCCTAAATTACTAACCTGAACGCCAAAGCCCTCGCTCTCCTTCTTCTCAATATCAATAATATTTTCCGTTGTAAGGGTTTTGGTATTAATAGCTAAATTCCCGCCATCAATCCAATCTTGTTGTTTGGCTTGAGCTTCCTGGCTGTCATTACTAGTAATGTCATCTGCCGTTGCATTACTAATATTCGCAACAATCGCACCCTTAATATTAGTGTCTTCACCTGTATTAATTGCAATGGAATTAGTCCCAATAATAGATGTCTGATCATCAACCCAATCTCTCTCAAACTTGTCTCTTTGAGAATTAAACCCAAATGATACAGAATCTCCACCTCCACCAACATTAGCACTCTGACTCTTAGATTTACTTCTTTCTCGATTCTGTAATGACTCAACAATCAAATTATTGCCAGTGTTAATAGTCACATCACCCGCCAAAATATCAGCACCCTTAATTGCAGCATCATCTCCCGAATTAATATTAACA
>JBLHVR010000036.1:0-14672 GCA_047628655.1 Lentimonas sp. | reverse complement strand
TATTTTTACTGTGACTTAAAATCTCTTGTTTAGCAGTTGCTAGAAACATTGTTTTATTTATTTATTAAGGATTACATAAAATAACATTATTTAATTAAAAAATGCCAAAAAATTATTTATTCACTTCCGAGTCTGTTTCTGCTGGCCATCCTGACAAAATATGCGATCAAATTTCCGATGCTTTGGTTGATGCTTACTTAAAAAAAGATCCTTTCTCAAGATTAGCTATTGAAACTTTTGCAACTACCAATCGAGTTATTATTGGTGGTGAAATTCGAGCGCCAGAAATATCTCACAATGAAATTGAGAATATTGTTAGAAATGTAATTAAAGAAATTGGTTACGAGCAAAATGGCTTTGATTACAAAAAATTAGAAATAACCAACTTACTTCACGAGCAATCGACAGATATTGCAATTGGGGTAGACGCATCAGAAAATAAGGATGAAGGCGCCGGAGATCAAGGAATTATGTTTGGTTACGCTTGTGACGAAACTGAAGTTTTAATGCCAGCCCCTATTTATTATGCTAATTTAATTTTAAGAAATATTGCTGATGCAAATTTTGAAGAATTATTGCCTGATGCGAAAGGGCAGGTGACTTTAGAATATGAAGACGGAATTCCAGTTAGAGCCAATTCAGTTCTGGTTTCAACTCAACATAGAGATAATGTTTCACAAAACCAAATTCGGGAATTAATTCGTCCAATCATTTTAAAAACTTTGCCAAAAGGATGGATGTGCGCTGAAGAAAAATTACTAATAAATCCAACTGGAAAATTTGTTATTGGCGGACCTGACGGAGATGCTGGATTGACTGGTAGAAAAATTATTGTAGATACTTACGGTGGCGCAGCTCCTCATGGGGGAGGGGCTTTTTCTGGAAAAGACCCAACTAAAGTTGACCGATCAGCAGCTTACATGGCGCGTTATTTAGCAAAAAATGTGGTTGCAGCAGGCCTTGCCAAAAGATGCACCATTCAAATTTCCTACGCAATTGGAGTCTCTAAGCCACTTTCGCTTTACGTTAACACTCATGATAACGGAGAAAATGAAGAAAAAATATCCCAAGCAATTAATGAATTGGTTGATTTGTCTCCAAGAGGAATTAGGGAATATTTAAAACTGAATCGACCAATTTTTAAAAGAACAGCAGCTTACGGTCATTTTGGCAGAGAGCCTGATTCTGATGGTGGATTTTCTTGGGAAAAAACTGACTTAGCGGAAAAATTAAAGAAATTAGTTTAAACTCTAAAGAGAAATCGACAACCATCAAAATACAATTGATGGCTTTTCGGCTTAAGGTCAAAAAAAAGTAATGTTTTAAGTTTAGACTCTCGAATGCTTCAACTATGCTTTAATACGAGAAGGAGATTCATTGGAGGTCGAAATATTCTTTATTTAGAAAAATTATTTAACAATTTTATGCACAATCTATTCTTCGTTGCCATCGGTGGAGCTCTCGGCTCCTCTCTTCGCTATTTATTTGTGGAGATGGTTTTAACATTTCAGCGCAGCAATCAAGCGTTATTAAGCTTTCCACTAGCAATAACTCTGGCTAATATCTTTGGATCTTTCTTGATGGGAATTTTACATTTTTATTTTGTTCACAATCTAGACTCTATTTCTTCTCAAACACGCTTGTTTTTATCAGTTGGGGTTCTTGGGGGGTTCACGACTTTTTCAGCCTTCTCTTTGGATGTTTTAAGGTTGATTAATGCAGGACAGTTGAATTTGGCTTTTATTTGCGTTTTTTCTTCGGTTATTTTCTCAATTCTGGCAATCTTCGCAGGCTTTTATTTAGCTAAATTGATGTAACCTAAAATTATCTCTAAAGTCTCTTCCACATTCAAACTTGAACTGTCGATTAAAACTGCATCTTCAGCCTGTTTTAAAGGTGAAGTTTCTCGATTCTGATCCTGCTCGTCTCTTCTTCTTAATTGTTCTAAAATTAAATCATAATTGGAATTTTGGCCATTTCCTTGTAATTGCTTAAATCTTCTTGTTGCGCGAATTTCAACATTAGCGGCAATAAAGAATTTAAAATTAGCTTCTGGGCAAATTGTTGTACCAATATCCCTTCCTTCCAAAACAGCTCCACCATTATTTTTTATTCCATTAGCAGCGAAGTTTTTTTGCAAATCAAAGAGTGCTTGACGAATTTTTGGCTTAGAAGCCACAATTGAAGCTGCTTTACCAATTTCTTCATTGTGAATTTTGGAAGATTCTAAATCAAAGATAGAATTGGCTCCCGAACGGGAGCCAATTCTATCTTGTAATATTTCGTCACATAAAGGAATTATTTTGACAATGTCATTTTCTAAGTCTAAACCACTTTCTAAAGCTAAAAAAGCCACAGCTCGGTAAAGAGCTCCCGTATTTAGGCAGGGAAGGTTGAAATGATTAGCGATTTTCTTGGCAATAGTACCTTTTCCAGAAGATGAAGGACCGTCAATGGCAATTAGTAGAGATTTATTCATTTTTTAAACTCCACACCAAAATCAGAGAATATTTCCATGAAATTTGGGAAGCTAGTTTTAACAACATCTCCATCATCAATTCGAAGGCCATTTTTCATTTTTAAACCCATGATTAAAAAAGACATTGCAATACGATGGTCAAGGTGTGTTTTAATTTCGGCAATTTGTTCTGACTGCTTAATTCCACCGGTAATTTCTAACCAATCTTCTCCGGATTTTGCCTCTACTCCACAAGCTGACATTCCATCAACTATTGCTTGTAATCGGTCACTTTCTTTGGCTTTTAATTCTGCTAAACCGGTCATTTTAGTAATTCCACTGGCATTTGCTGCGGCTATTGAAAGAATTAAATATTCGTCAATCATTGACGGAGCGCGACTAGACGGAACCTCAATTCCTTTTAACTTGCTGTATTTAACGATTAAATCAGCAACTTTTTCACCATTAACTTCTCTAGCATTGCTAAACTCAATGTCTCCACCCATTTCTTTCAAGGTGGTTACAACTCCATCACGAAGTGGGTTTAGCCCAACATTATTAATTTTAATTTCTGAATTGGGAATTATTAAGGCGGCAACGATGATGAAAGCAGCAGAGGAAATATCGGCAGGAACGATGAAATCTTTGGCATCAAAATCTTGACAACCACTTAAGGTAATCTTATTGCCATTATTTAAAGGCTCAACTTTTACATCTAAACCTAAATATTTCATCATTATTTCGGTGTGATCACGACATTTTTCAGGCTCAATAATTGTGGTATTTCCTTTAATATTCAGCGCAGAAAGCATTATTGCGCTTTTAACTTGAGCGGAAGCCATTTTCATCTCAAAGGTAATTGGCAGCGGTTCATTGGTTCCAATTATTGTGGCAGGAAGCAAATTACTTCCTCTAGAAATAATTTCGGCGCCAATTTCTTTAATAGGGTCAAAAACTCGCTTCATTGGCCTTCCTCTAAGGCTGGAGTCTCCAGTGAATGTGGTTTTGAAGTTGTAAGGAGTAACTAATCCCATTAAAAGTCTGGTAGAAGTTCCTGAGTTTCCCATATTTAGAACATCGTCGGCTTCTTGTAAGCCGCAATATCCAATGCCATTAACTTGCCATTTTCCTGTTTCTAGCTTATTTATTTTAGCACCCATTTTAGTTAATGCAGCGGCCGTTCTCAGAACATCTTCACCTTCTAAAAGACCAGAAATATTAGAAATTCCGTTGGCCAGAGAAGAGAATATTAAAGAGCGGTGAGAAATTGATTTATCACCTGGAATAGTGACTTCACCTCTCAAAGGAGTGTTAATTAATGAGGAAATTAAAGAAGTTATCATTAGATGTGATTAGTTATTTGAGAAGATTCTCAAGATAGGACCATTTAACCCTTAAATTGATTGAGCAATAAGCTTTGTTAAAGGCTCTAAATAGGCTATGAAGGTTAAATTGGCCAATGCCATTAAAATTAGAACCAAGGAAGCATTATTGACAACCAAACTGATTGTATTTTGTCCTTTGTGCTCGGAATCGAAATAGGCAATTTTTACAACTCTTAAATAGTAAAAAGCACTAACAACGCTGCACAAAACTGCAATGATAGACAAAATATAAAACTCTTGCTTGATGGCTGAAACCAGAATGTAAAACTTAGCGAAGAAGCCAGCTAAAGGCGGAATTCCAGCCATTGAAAACATTAGTACCGCCAAAGACATTGCAATAATCGGGCTTTTCTTAGCAAGACCCGCAAAAGAGTTTAACTGGTAAATGTGATCGTTCTTTTTGTCAGTTGCGTTAGCACTGTCATCCTTCAGCATTAGTAAAAATGCAAAAGCTCCCAAAGAAACACTACTGTAAATAATTGCGTAAAGAATAATTGACCTAATAGCTTCAATGTCTCCCGCGGCAAAACCAACCAAAATAAAGCCGATATGGCCAATTGCGCTGTAAGCTAACATTCTCTTGATGTTCTTTTGAACAATAGCACCAAAAGAGCCAACAATTAGCGACAATATTGCCACAACAACAACAATTTGGTTCATATCTGGCCAAATGTAAGTCATTGAAAAATAGAGGCGAACCAAAATTATGACTGAAATGAACTTTATCAATGTTGCAAAAAGTGCCGTCACTATTGTGCTTGAACCTTCATAAACATCGGGAGTCCACATGTGGAAAGGTGCGGCAGAAACTTTGAAGAACATTGCGATGATTATTAGGGTGAATCCTAAATAAACAGCGATTGGAATTTGACCAAAGTGGCTTTTGTAGTAATTTTGCAAACCTCCTAAATCGATAGTTCCGGTAAAGCCGTAAATTAACGAAATTCCAAATAATAATAAGCCAGAAGCAACGGAACCTAAAATGAAATATTTAACACCAGCTTCAGATGATTTAGTTGAATCGCGCTTAATTGCAGCAAGCAAGTAAAGACAGAGCGCTTGGAGTTCTAAAGCCATGTAAATTGGCAATAAATTATTAGATGAAACCAACAACATTCCACCAACGGTGGCAATCATTATTAAAGCTAAATATTCTGAACTAACCCTTTTTTCATTTTCAACAAAATCGGCAGACATGAAAATGATGAAGATAAGAATTAACAGTGCGACTATTTTAATTAAAGATGTGAAATTGTTGCTATGAAACATTCCACCGAAAGCAGAATTAAAAGATCCGTAACTTAAAGTTACCGAAATTAGTGTTGTGACGGAGATAATTATTGCGCCAATAAAAAGAATTCGCGGCATGTTGTTGAATCTTTTACCCAAAAAAACATCAATCATTAGTAAGGTTAAGGCGCCAACAAATAAAATTAACTCGGGTAAAAATGCTATTATATTCATAGGAAAGAATTTGATGAAGTTAGTTTTATTTTAAAAATTTGGAAAAATGGTTTTTACTGTGGTGCTAGGTTTTTAGTTAATCAAGTTCAATATTATATTTCTGTGATAAATAATCATTAATGTCGATTATTTCAGAATTTTTTAGAGCTTTGTTAACAATTATTATTTCAGATATTAAACCTTCAAAGTTAAGGTTTGAAAGACCATCAGTACCAATAAATGTGGAACTTCCTGCTAATGAGGCATTAAAACTGTTACTTCCTTCATTAACAACAGCTCCATTTATGTAAACACTTGTGTTTGCGGAGGCCTGATCTGTTTTTATTACCCTGACAGTAAGTATCATCGGCGTATTAAGTGGTGCCAAATCGGCTGTGGCAAAATCAGTAAACTCACCGCAATGAAACGAATGTATGACATTGTTGAAAATCAACAATCCTGCCGACATGCCACGACCATTTGGAGCACAGTTACCTAAAGTAGGGTCTCTTTGAGAAAAAATTAACTCATTTCCTAATAAATAATTGCTCCTAGAAAAAACACCTATCATTGTATAAGCTAAAGACCCTCCTGGAATGACACCGTTTGAGTTTGTTAAGAAATCATCAACCCCATCAAAATCCATTGACGGCAATCCATTAATTCCACTCTCAACATAAGTTGGTCTATGATCATCGTCATCTGTCGTTAGATCAATGATACTCGAAGATCTGGTGTTTATTATCCTCCAAGAAGAAATTTGATCACCATCATTTATTGAAGAATCAAAATCTAAAGGGCTATCATCAAAAGATCCAATAGCAATATTACTCTCCTCAACTGAATCTAACCACAATACCAAATCTTCTGTTGACTGAACGATTGATCCTGCGGTTAATGATTTAGCAGATTTAATTTTTGACTCTCTAATAAGTCTTGATCCTTTTGTAACTCCAACAATTAAAATTCCAATTATTAGAATAACTACAGATAGCTCAATTAATGAGAATCCTAATTTTTTATTTTGTGTTAATGTTCTCATGGCTTTTTATTTAAGTTTAATAAGATCTTTCACCGGAACATTTAAATATTCTAGCAAAATATTAGGGTATATTCCTATTATTATAACTAATAAAGCGATTGATAGCAAAACAAAAAATTCCATCTTATTAACATCTTTAATGTCATTTAATTTTTCATTCTTAATTTCCCCAAATATAACACGAGCATAAAGCCAAAGCATGTAGGTTGCGCCTAGAACAACTCCGAAAGCAGCTAAAATTGCGATTAATTTGTTAACTTGGAAAGCACCAATAATTGTTAAAAACTCACCTACAAAACCACTAGTTCCAGGAAGTCCAACTGCGGCCATGGTGAAAATCATCATAAATCCAGCATATTTAGGCATTTTATTTACCAAACCACCATAATCGGATATTTCCCTAGAATGCATTCTGTCATAAACCACTCCAACTCCTAAGAATAAAGCTGAAGAAACTAAGCCGTGACTAATCATTTGCACAACAGCACCTTGTAAGCCTTGCATATTCATCGCAAAAATTCCCATTGTAATGAAACCCATATGAGCAACAGAAGAATAGGCGATCATTTTTTTCATATCTTCCTGCATCAATGCAACTATTGAAGCGTAAATAATAGCAATAACACTTAAGGCGAAAATGGCATTAGTGAAGAAAATTGAAGCGTCTGGAAAGAAGGGCAGGGAAAATCTTAAAAAGCCGTAAGCTCCAAGCTTAATTAAAATTCCAGCCAAAATTACCGAACCTGCGGTTGGCGCTTGAACGTGGGCATCAGGCAACCAAGTGTGAAATGGAAACATTGGAATTTTAATGGCGAAGGAAACGAAAAAGGCCAAGAAAAGCCATTTTTGAATACCTATATCAAGAATTGAAAGTTTTTCTTTCAAGATAATTATGTCGGAAGTTCCCGTTACATTGTAAATGTAAATAATGGCAATGAGGAATAAAACCGATCCAAATAGGGTGTAAAGAAAGAATTTGAAAGAGGCATAAATGCGGTTTTTTCCACCCCAAATTCCAATAATTAAGAACATTGGAATGAGCATGGCTTCAAAAAAGACATAAAATAGAATTAAATCAGTTGCGGCGAATGAACCAATAACCAAACCTTCTAAAAGCAAAAAGCAAATTACATATTCCTTAACTCTAATTTTAATAGAATTAATACTAACCAAAAGACAAATTGGGGTTAAAAAGGCAGTTAAGAGGATCATCAAAAGCGATATTCCATCAATTCCAAGGCGATATTTAATTTGTGAATCACTTAAAAAGGCCACAATTTCCCTGAACTGAAAACCTTCAGTATCTTTATTAAATGCAAAAGTTAAAGCAATGGAAGCAATAAAAGTAATAATGCTTATGAAAATTGATAAAGCAAAAATATTTCGATTAGAATTTTGACGCTTAGAAGGAGCAAAAAACAAGATAGATAAAGCACCAAGAATTGGCAAAAAAATCAAAATAGATAAAATTGGCAATTGATTAATTGCAGATAAGGAAAAATTCATTATGTTGTTTAGATTTTTTTACTTGATATTCAAGATAGGAACAGGGGGCTATTTATAATTATTTGCAACTTTATAATCAAATTAAAACTTATGTGTGGTGGTAATTTTTTAAAAACTAATTGTAACTTAGTGTTTTATTTAAAATAATACCGCAAAAATTAATTTCCAATAAAATGAAATCCTACACAAACAAGCTTGAAGAGATTGTTCTTTCGCGCCGAGAAATAAATGTTTCTTTCGAATTCTTTCCACCAAAAACCGATGAAATGGAAGAAAAATTGCTCAAAGCAATTAATAATTTAAAAGGCCTAAATCCTAGCTTTGTTTCGGTAACCTATGGAGCAGGAGGTTCAACTCGCGCCCGAACTCATAAAACCATTCAAAAAATTATTGAAACCACCAATCTAAAACCAGCCTCACACTTAACTTGTGTCGGCGCTTCTAAGGACGAAATAGAAGAAATAGCTCGAAATTATTGGCAAATGGGAGTTCGTCACATAGTTGCTCTTCGTGGAGATATGCCAGCCTCAAGCCCAAATTATCAAATTCGTAAAGATGGATATCAATATGCTAGTGATCTAGTTGCTGGACTTAAAAAAATAGCTGATTTTGAAATTTCCGTCGCCGGCTATCCTGAAAAACATCCAGAAGCTGTAAGTTTGGAAGCCGATATTGAATATTTAAAGAAAAAAGTTGATGCCGGAGCAGATCGTATTATCACACAATTTTTTTTCGATACCGATCTTTATTTCCGCTTTATTGATAAATGTGAAAAAGCCGGAATTAATGTTCCAATAATTCCTGGAATTCTACCGGTTAGTAATGTTAGACAAGTAAAACATTTTTCTAAAATGTGCGGCGCCTCCATTCCAAAATGGATGGATGAAATTTTTGTTGGCCTTGATGAAAAAGAAGAAACCAGAAAGCTCATTGCTGCCACTGTTGCTGTTGAGCAATGTCGCATTTTGCACAGAGCTGGAATTGATGATTTTCATTTTTACACATTAAATCGCTCAGATCTAACTTCAGCAATTTGCCACGTTCTGGGAGTTAGATAATCTCAAAAAAATATCTTTTTGAGATGGAAAGAAATTATCAAAACGGAACAATATTGTAAAAGCAACATGAAGATGTTGAAGTAGATTTTTCTAATCACTGATTTTATATGTCGCTATTTCTTAAGTCTCGATACTGGTAAATTTTCTTATTATTTTTTATCCACACGTACTTAACTATGATTCTTTAGAAAAGTACGCATTATTGTTATTTTTAGCAAAAAGGTCGATCTTTTAAGATTTTTTTTTAGATTTGGGGGCAATATAACTTTCCAGATACTGGTTTTATAGGAGAATGTGATGGAAGACCCTTCTCTACCTTGACTTACTACGCAACTCATCAACATCATTTGCACACTTTTTCTTTGTGCAGCAGCGCTACTAAATTCCTTACTGATATTACGCATTAATGTTTCTAACTTTCCTTCGGAAGCCAAATTAATTTTATTTTTAAACAAATTCCTAACAATATCAAATTTTCCTTCATTCAACAGACCTAAAGCATTTAAAAATTCAAATTCATCATAATCAAAAGTGACTGCTGCTTCAGGATTTTTATCCACTTCTTCAAGAACTGTCCTGTGGTTGCAATAAAGATCATTACAGCCTTTTTCATCACCACCGAACAAAACTCTTTTAGCCTTAGAAGTGTTAATTGAGCTGCCGTCGCCAGAAGTAAAAACCATGTCACCAGCTTTTACTGGGGATTATTTCGTAAATACAAAATTTCCATTGCTTCACCATTATCTGCAGCCAAAACCACCTTGATTACTGATTTGAAATTACTATTGGAATTCGTTAGTTGATGTCGATAACTAGCCAAATACGAGATTTGGTTGATATTCTACAGCTAAATGGTCGTGGAAAAGGTAGTCACTTCAAAAAAAGGTGAGGGTATTTTACAGATCTATTGTTTACTAACTTCTACAATTGCCAGCTTGGCAACATTCTTCTGAGCTTCTTTTTTTGAAGATCCTTCTGCGCTAAATTCTTTATCATCAAACCTAACAATAGCTTCAAATATCGGCTGATGGCTATTGCCGCCAATTTGTTCTATTTGGTAAGTTGGAAGTTTTTTACTTCTAGATTGAATCATTTCTTGCAGAGAGGAAACTGGGTCTTTGGGAATTTGATTACTTGATTCAATTAATGTGCGCCAGTTTTCAAGAATGAATTCTTTGCAAGGTTTAAGCCCCAATTCAAAGCTTGAATCGAGATAAATTGCTCCAATTAAGGCTTCAAGAGCATTTTCTAAATTATTTTTATTGGTTTTTCCACCAGAACCTTCCTCACCTTTAGAAAATTTTATCACTTCTCCAAGTTCAATTTCTAAAGCAATTTGAAATAAAGTTTCTCCAGAAACTAATTTTGCCCTTCTTTTAGAAAGGTCTCCTTCTTGCGCATCAGGATATTTTTTAATGAGAAGTTCAGCAATAATTAAAGACAAAACTGTGTCCCCTAAAAATTCTAATCTTTGGTAATTTTTTCCTTTTTTAGAAACACTAGGATGAGTCAATGCTTCTTCAAGCAAAGACTCATCCTTAAAATGATAGGAAATTTTAGATTGAAATTCTTTGATTTGATTCAATGACATTGTGTTTTTTACCAACTTTAATAAAGGCAGAAATTGCTTTATCTAAATGATCTTTAGTGTGAGAAGCAGAAATTTGAACCCGAATTCGAGCTTCACCCTTAGGCACAACAGGGAATGAAAATGCAACTACATAAAGTCCCTCTTCTTCAATTAGGTCTTTAGCAACTGCTGCGGCAAGCTTGGCATCATAAAGCATTATTGGAGCAACTGGGTGAGTTCCTTTGCGAACATCAAATCCTGCTTCTACCATTTTTCCTCTAAAATAAGCAGTATTATCAGCTAATTTTTGAATTAAATCTTTTGAGGTTTTAAGTCGGTTTAAAATTTCCACAGCCACAGCTGCAACAGCCGGACTGATGTTGTTGGAAAATAGGTAAGGACGACTTTTATTGCGAAGCTTGTCAATAATATCTGATCTAGAAGCGATAAATCCACCGCCAGCTCCACCCAAAGCTTTTCCAAGGGTACTTGTTACAATGTCAACTCTTCCCATAACACCGCAAGATTCAATGGTTCCGCGACCATTTTCACCAATAAAACCAGTCGCGTGAGAATCGTCAACCATAACCATGCAATCATATTTCTCAGCTAAATCGCAAATTTCTTCAAGCTTGGCAATGTCGCCATCCATTGAAAAAACACCATCAGTAACAATAATTCTGTTTTTAGAAGTTTTAACGGCTTCCTTAATTTTTTCTTCCAAACTTAGCATATTATCAAATTCATAGAAAAATCTTTGAGCTTTACAAAGTCTAATTCCATCAATCAAGCTAGCATGGTTTAAATCGGCAGAAATTATTGCATCCTCCTTGTCAAAAAGAGCAGCAAACACTCCATTATTAGCGGCAAAGCAGGAGCTGTAAGAGATAACATCTTCAAAACCAAGAAATTCTGCCATTTTTTTCTCGAACTCTTGGTTAATATCCATAGTTCCACAAATAAAGCGAACTGAAGCGGTTCCAAAGCCATATTTATCAATAGCTTTTTTTGCAATCTCTCTCAATTCTTTGTCATCAGCAAGCCCTAAATAATTATTAGCACAAAGATTAATAACAGATTTTTTATTTCCACTTTTATCAATAATATCAACCTGCGCAGATTGTGAAGAAGTGATTGGATATTCAGCTTTATAAAGACCGTTGTTTTTCAGATCTTCTAATTCAATGGCAATATTGGTTAAAAATTCGTTTTTAATCATTGGTTTATTTATTTTAATTTTTGCGTCAATTTGTCAAGCATGTCTTTAACCATTTTAGCTAAGTCATATTCTGGTTCCCAACCCCATTCTTCGCGAGAAGAGGAATCGTCAATTGATTGTGGCCAAGTGTCGGCAATTTCTTGTCTAAAGTCTGGCGCGTAGGTAATTTCAAATTCTGGAATGTGTTTTTTAATTTCATCAGCAATTTCTTTGCATGAAAAGCTCATTCCAGAAAAATTGAAATTTGCATGATGTTTTAAAGATTTTAATTCAGCGTCAGCTAAAGCAATGGTTCCACGAATTGCATCTGGCATATACATCATTGGCATAATGGTATCTTCACTTAAAAAGCATTCATATTTCTTATTTCTAATAGCTTCATAAAAAATTTCCACAGCATAATCAGTGGTTCCACCACCTGGAAGAGTTTTTGAACTAATTAAACCAGGGTATCTAAGTCCTCTAATATCAACACCAAATTTGTCAGAATAATATTCACAAAGCAATTCACCAGAAACTTTAGTAATGCCATACATTGTTTTAGGCAATAAAACAGTTTCTTGCGGAGTGTTATTGCGAGGAGTTTCTGGTCCAAAAACCGCAATTGAACTTGGGCAAATGATCTGCTTTAAATTCATTTGCTTAGCAACTTCCAAAACATTGTGAAGACCGTTCATATTAATATCCCAACACATTGCAGGATTTTTCTCACCATTAGCAGAAAGAATTGCCGCTAAATGATAAATAACTTCAATATTGTGTTTTTTAATAATGTTTTCCAAACCTCTTTTATCTAAAACATCCAAAGTTTCAAAAGGATCAAATTCTCCAGTTTCAGGCTTGCGAATATCGGAAGCAATGACATTTTCTGTACCAAATTTTGCCCTTAAAGAATATAGTAGTTCCGATCCAACTTGGCCAATAGCGCCAGTTACGAGTATTTTTTGCATTTTTTTGAGTGGAAGTTAGCTTAAAGGTAAAAATAGATCGGCGAATTAAAAACCATCATTGATTTAAAGTAAATATAAATATATTAAACTTAGGCTTTGCGAGGAATTAATTTTGATTTTTTTACAAAAAATTAAATTGATATTATTTATCATTCAATTTTTCCAAAACCTCTTTGGTTTTATCAAAAATATCTTTCAATTTCTCCATACAGGCATCTGTTATCACATCAACTTCTTTAGAAGCTTCATTTAAATTATGTGACAATCTATAAAGCCTTTCCAGACCCATATTACCAGCAACTCCTTTTAAGGAGTGAACATGAACTCCAAAACCTTTAACATCTCCCTTCTCATAACATCTAATTATTTTTTCAATTAAATGTGAGCCAGTTTTAATAAATAGATCAATTATTTCTAATAATTCTTGTGGACAAATTTTATTATTCACAAGCTCAATATTATCGTAATCATTGTTGTAATATTGACATTCTATCAAAATGTCAGTTTTTGGATTAAAATGACACTCATGGAGCAGTTCGTTGTGATTTTTTTTGTTACTGCGCTCAATAACCCAAAAAGCCATAATTCTATCTAGATGATTGGCGTTTGAGTCACCTTTTTTATGGCAATCGTCAATTCCGCTTCTAAAAAATTCGTAGACTAAATTTTGATTATTATCTCCAGCAACAGCAATTATTGGAGTTTTATATTTTAATTTATGCTCCAACTCATAACTTCTAATATTTTTTGCGGCATCCGATCCACTCATTCCTGGTTCCATAAAAATATCAGTTAAAACAACATCATAAGGCTCACCTTTTTTTACCTGTTCTTTGAATTTATTTACCAACTCTTCACCATCTTTAAAGGCATCAACCTTCATATTAAATTTATTTTTCAGATATTTTGATAAAATTTTATTATTAATTAATTGGTCATCAGCGATAGCAACTCTTCTGTTTTTTAGAATTTTAATAATCTCACCGTTTGTAAAATTAAAAGCGAAATCCATCATCAACCATTTAGAAATGGTTCTAATTAGAATAGCGGGAGATATTGGTTTTGTGATGTAACTGTCAATATTGCATTCATTGGCCCTGTCTTTTAATTCTCGTGACTCTTGAGATGTATAAGCGATTACAGGGGTTTTATTGTTTATTTTCTTGATTGCTTTAGCCGATTCAAAGCCATCCATTATTGGCATTTGCAGATCCATCAATATAAAATGATGATTTTCTTTTTTAAAAGATTTAATCGCTTCTTTACCATCTGAAGCAGTGAAGCATTGAACATTAATTAGACTCTTATTGATTATATTACGGGTTACTTCAATATTAACCTCTTGGTCATCAACTATAAGAATTTTATATTTATCGACAGCTAAAAAGTTCATTTTAATTTGCATTAACTACTTTTAAATCAGGAAGTGGATTCGGCGGGCTTATCGAAAAAGCAGTTTTGGTGGTTATTAATTTAACTCACCATCTCTTGCAATGATTTTTGCGATGGATTTTATGGCAAATAAGGACATGGAATATTTCCATGAAAAAAAATTATGTCCTAAGATAATTAAAATGCAATTATATTATATAATCACTCAATTTTAAGAGCCTTAAAATGAAACACCTCATATCTAAACTTGAAATAAGTTTATTAAAATCGTAATTCAAAAATTATTAATTTATCAGCTCGAAGTTTGGCATAAAATATCTATTTGCAAAAAAATTTTAAAATATGAGGCTTGACGCAATTAATATGTTGCTTAAATTAATTACCTTTTTTAAAATCCGCGCCACTTTTTACCCCAAAAATTTACTCCGAAAAACACATATCAAATGTCTCTAATCGTTCAAAAATTTGGCGGAACTTCAGTTGGAAGTATCGAAAAAATTAAAAATGTCGCCTTAAAGGTCGAAAAAGAAATCAAAGCTGGAAACAAGGTAATTGTGGTTGTTTCTGCAATGTCTGGCGTTACTAACCAATTAGTTGGTTATTGTAATGAAGTCTCTGACTTAAGAGACGGATCCAACCTTGCTGAATA
>JBLHVR010000035.1:0-14782 GCA_047628655.1 Lentimonas sp. | reverse complement strand
CCATTGATCAAATTAAAGAAAAAATAAAAGATTTGCAGCCTTATTCTCCTAATATGTTAGACTACGATAAGCTTAAAAATTTATGTTCTAGAAAAGTAAAACTTTTTTGGAAAAAATAAATGAAAATCGCTCTTTGTTTACATGGAAAATTTAATAATCGCTTATCGAAGAGCAGTGGAATTGATGGTTCGAATTACATTAAAGAAGTTTTGTTGGGCAAATACCCAAATATTGATGTTTTTATTCATTCTTGGGATTTGGAATTTAAGAAAAAAATTGAAAATTTTTATCGTGATTTTTTAAAAAAGTCGCTTTTTGAAAAGCAGCTAGATTTTAAAGAAATTGCCAAGAATTACGAAATTGATGATGCCAAGTTTAATCCGCCCAACGCACAATCTTTTAGAACTTGCGCTAATTCTCTTAGTTTTTTTTATTCGAGAAAAAGAGTAATTCAGCTGAAAAGTGAATTTGAAAACGAAAATGGTTTTAAATACGACGCAGTAATTGTTAGTCGTTTTGATTTAGGGCAGATCGACAAATACAACGGTTCGCATCCTTACAATGTTTCTGAAATTAACTTTGATCCTAATTTCGATATGGGCTACATTTACAGCGCAATGTGGGATCAGCTAAATTGCGGATACGCCGATCAATGGTTTTATTCCTCAAGTGCGAATATTAACAAAATTGCTGAAATTTACGAAAAATCATTGGAATATTTTGCTGGCAGAAGAAATTACATTAATGCTTTGCAAAATTGGCCGGAAAGTAATTTAAATGATGAATTTAGTAATGAGGTTTTTAAATCTGATGATTTTAAATCGAAAAATTTTTATCAATATTTAACAGAAAATGCCATCAATAACCACGCAATGTATAAGTGGTTTTTTATTGATTCTAACCTTCACTCAATTTCAAAATTTGTATGAATAAAAATAAAATTTGTCATGTAGTTTATTCTCACACTAGCTACGCTGATGTTTGGCCAGCTTATTTTTCTCAAACTAAAAAATATTTTAATGAGATTTCTGATAAAGCAATTTTCTTAAATGAAAAATCTGATGCGGTTCCGGCTAATTACCAACAAATTATTTATCGTGACAAGGATTTTTATGTTAATCGTTTAATCTCCTGTCTAAAACAGCTAAAAGAACAAGGATTTGATTTGGTGTTTTTTGAACATGAAGATATGTTTCTTTACGATTATCCAAGATTTGAGACTTTAGAAAAATACATCAAAGCCGTAGGAAAGGGTTATTTTGACATTATTAGATTGATTAAAGGCGGAAATTTTGTGGCGGAAGAATCCATTATTGATCCAACTTTATTTGAATTAAAATTAGAATCAGATTGGATTTTTTCAATTCAGCCTTCAATCTGGAATATTGATGCTATTTTAAGAATATTAAAGCATCACAAGGGTCAAAATATTTGGGTTTTTGAAGCAAAATCACAAAAGACCTGCAGAAAGCTGAAAATTAAAGCTGCATTTTCTCACGGTGAGGGAAAGCAAAGAGGAGCTTTGCATTTTGCTAACGATGTTTATCCTTATGTTGCAACTGCCGTTGTTAAGGGTAAGTGGAATTTAAAGGAATATCCAATTTTAGAGGATATTTTAAGAAAAAATAAAATTGATAAAAATATTAGAGGAGAGTTTTGATATTAAATAATGTTTTAAAAATATAAATAAATTTATATTGATTTTATTGTCTTCAAAAGTTTTGATTTGAACGTTTGATAAGAATATTTACTGCGTAAATGATGATAAGCATTTTTGGCAATATCATCTAATGAGTGCCTATTGTTAATAATAAATTTGACCTTCTCTGCCATTTTTTCAGCGTCATTTAATGGGGTTAAAAAGCCGTTCTCTTTATCTTTTATTAAGTCGAGGCAGCCAAAATTCTCAGTGGCTAGAACTGGTGTATAATTTTTCATAGATTCCAAAACGGTCAGACCCTGTTCCTCTCTTCTTGATGGTAAAATAAATAAATCGATTTTCTTTAAAAATTCTTTTTGGTTAGTGACCCAACCAATAAGTTGTATTTTTTCTTGCAAATTATATTTTTGAATTAATCTCTTCAAATTTTTTTCTTCAATCCCAGAGCCTCCAATAAAACATTTAAAATCAACATTTTTTATATTTAATATGTTTAAAGATTCAATTAAAATATCATAGCCTTTTTCAAAAGAAAACCTTCCATAGCTTCCAATTGTAAATTTATCAATCCCTTCTTTTTTTGCGTAATATGATTCACTCAAATCAATGCCATTGGGCAATAAAGTTATTCTTTCTTTTCTTTGACCTAATTTGATTGTTTCTTTAAAAGCTTTGGAATTTAGTGTGATTGCAAGATCAGTTCCAACGCTGTGTTTGGGGTTGTGCCCATGATTAATGCCAATTAGTTTTGTTTTTCTGGTGCAAGATTTTTTAAATAATTGAATTAATCTGCCTTGGTGAGCTAAAACCAAATCTATCCGATGTTTTTTGATTAGGTATTTAAAATATAAAATGGTAAAAATGTCGCTTTTACCAAACTTCCCTAAGAATTTAGTTTTTATGTGGTCTAAATTATTTTTTTCTAACGCTGGAATTATTTTTGCCTCCGGATGAACTAAATTTATAACATTAAATCCGGATTCTTTCAGTGCTTTAGCATATGATAAGAATGCATTTTCAGTTCCGGCATTCCATTTTAAGAACATAGAGTTTAGTATTTGCATTAATTTATTTGAAAAAATTTAATATTTTTTTACGGAACTTTAATTGATTATTGCTCAGATTATTTAAAATGAAAATAACAAATACTCCAATTGCCGATTTAAAAATAATTGAACTCGACATTTTTAACGATGATCGTGGTTTCTTTGTTGAGCGTTTTAATCAGCAGAAATTTGCTGATTTAGGGCTTCCAATTGATTATTTTCAGGATAATTTCTCTCGATCAATTCCTGGTGTAATTCGTGGTCTGCATTTTCAGAACAACCCAACTCAGGCTAAATTAGTAGGCTGCATTCGTGGCAAGATTTGGGATGTAGCGGTGGATATTCGTAAAAATTCGCCAACTTTTGGACAGCATTTTGGCATTGAGCTTAGTGGTGAAAATGGTAAATTGCTTTATGTTCCGGCTGGTTTTGCACATGGATTCTGCGTTCTGGGTGATGAAGCTGCGGATGTGGCCTATAAGGTTGATAATCCTTACAGCCCTTCTGGTGATGGCGGAATTGCTTTTGATGATGTAGATTTAGCTATTAATTGGCCAGTGAAAAATCCTATTGTTTCACAGAAGGACCAGAATTTGCAGAGTTTTAAAGAATATCAAAATTCTGATAAAATATTTATTTAGTAAAAATGATAAAAAAATTACCACTAATTTTCCTTCTTTTTTTAACTTTCTCTTGCTCGTCCAAAATTTCTAATTTTAATTCTTATTTGCCGCACCATTTGCCTAAAACTAGCTTTATGCCTAGTGCTGAGTTGGCAGAAGGAAATTTACCAAAGGTGGTGGTTTTCGAGTTTGAAGAGGGAAAAAATAAAACCGCAAATCAGGCAGATCTGGGTAATTCAATAACGGTGGCGGTAGAAAATGTTCTTTCGCAAAATAGTTTGGCTCAATTGGTTGATCGTAAGGCTGCTAAGAAGTTGAAAAAAGAGGTGGCGTTAGCGGAAATGAATAAATCGGGAATTTATAAGGGTCCACAAGTGGCTGATTATGCAATTTCGGGAAGTATTCTGAACGCCAGCTTCGACAAGAAATATCGTGGTGGATACATCATTCCTACTGGAAATGGTGGTTTTACTAGGGTTTTACCAAGTTTTACTTATAGGGGTGGAGTTTCTGGGAATTTAAAGATTTATGAAATTCCTTCAATGAAGGTTATTAAGGATTTTGAATTTGTAGGTAAGAGGGCAAAAAAAGAAGAGGTTAAGGCGAGTAATAATATTGTAATTGCTGGATTGTTTGAGTTTGGTGGGCAAAAATCGGAAGGATTAAAAAGAGACGATGGTTTGGTTAGAAGGGCTGGAAAAGAGGCTATTGAAAATATTGCTCCTGAAATAAAGAGCTTTTTTGCTAGGAAAGCTTTTATTTTAGAGAAGCGAGTTTTGAGGAAGAAATCGATTTTTAAAATTAGCGTCGGTAAATCTGACAGAATTAAAATTGGTGATAAATTTGAAATCATTGGTCAATATGAGATTGAGAATCCATTAACTGGGGAAAGTGAAATTGAGCACAGAATCATTACTTCTGGGAAGGTTTCCAATAAGATTAATCCTGATTATTCATGGGTTCTAGTTGATGATAAAGAGTCTGTGAACCGAATTAGACTTGGCGATGTGGTGCGATTTAAATATGAAAGAGGGTTCTTTGATAAAATTGGTAGGATGTTGAGGCCGTAGAATATTATTTCTAGATGCTTCAAATTAGATCTTTTACTTTGGATGAGATATTTTCTAGGATCTTTTCATTATTATTCTTGAAATTTTCAGATTTTTTGGAAAGTGATGAATGATAATTTTTGTCTCCGAACATTTTTCTTAGCTTAGTTTCTAAATCCTTTTCATCTGAAATTAAAATACAGGATTCTGATTCTGCTAAATTTTGATAAATATCTTCAAAATTCTTTACATATTTTCCAGATAATACAATTGATCCTAGCTGTAAAGCTTCAAATGGGTTATGTCCTCCAATTCCTTTTAATAAAGAGCCGCAAATTAAAGAAATTTTGCTTAAGGAATAGAAAGTTCCAAGTTCTCCTAATGTGTCAACTAGGTAAATATCGCAATTTTCTATTGAATCATTATGGCTGTGAATTGCTGTTTTTAGATTACTGGGGATTAAACTCAGAACTTCTTCTAATCGATGAGGATGGCGAATAGCAATGATTGTTAGAAGATCAGGGAATTGTTTTTTTAAGTTCTGATGAGTTTTAATTATCATCTCTTCTTCTCCTTTGTGAGTGCTAGATGCTAGCCATAATTTTCGATCGTTAATTTGTTCTTTTAATTTTCCTAATTGTTGCTGATCTATTTTTAAAGATTCATTAGCGGCTTTTAAATTTCCAACAAAATGAACATTTTTTACTCCTAGATTAGAGAATTTTTTTTGGTCAATATTGCTTTGAGCTAAGCAAATATCAAAATTTTCTAATAAATTGAAACCAATTTTGTGTAAAAAATTCCACCTACTAAATGATCGGTCTGATATTCTGCCGTTAATTAAGGCCATTTTACAGCCATATTTTTTGAGGCTTGTAATTAAGTTTGGCCAAAGTTCAGATTCGACAAAAATAGCAAAATTGGGTTGCCAATATTTAATAAATTTTTGCACATCAAGAAATCTATCAACCGGAACATATTGGTGAATGGTTCTTTTTGGTAAGTTTTTGCTAATTTGGGCTGCTGAAGTAACGGTTCCAGAGGTGATTAAGATGTTAATCTGAGGATTGTTGTCTAAAAGATATTTTGCAAGGGTGAGGGCCGATTTTGACTCTCCAACACTTGCGGCGTGAATTAAAATTAATTTTCCTTTTGGTCGTTTTAAATTGTATTTGCCAATTCTTTCTGGGAATCGAAGGGAATCTTCTTTATTTCTTAATTTTCGGGAAATTAAGAAAATATCGATTAAGGGGTGGAGAATTATTGAGAGGAGTTTGTAGGCGAAAAGCAATGTTTCTGAATTTTTGGTTTGGCGAGTTTTCTTCCCGCCTTAAAACTAAAAAACCTCTGCAAATTTCCCAAGAATTGGGTTATTCGCAGAGGTTTATTTAGTGATTAGTTTTTTACTTCTTCAGTTTTTTCTACAGCAGCAGGAGTTTCTTCCTTAGCTTCGGTTTTTACTTCTTCAGTAACTTCTTCTTTAGGAGCTTCTACGGCAGCAGCTTTAGCTTCTTCTTCAGCAGCAATTTTTGCGGCAGCTTTATCAGCTTCAGCTTTTTCTGCTTCCGCAGCTTTAGCTTCAGCGGCAGCAACCTTAGCTTCAGCAGCAGCAACTTTTGCAGCTTCTGCATCTTCAATAGCTTTGGCAGCAGCAGCTTCAGCAGCTTCTTTGTTAGATGCTAATCTTTCTAAAGTTTTCTTTTTAGCGCCAGTGTATTTTTCTTTTGGAACGAATTTTGCAGCGTATTTTTCTGCACCTTTAATACCAAGCTCAATAAGAAGGCCAGCTACTCTGGTACTTGGGGTTGCTCCAACTGAGATCCAATATTCAGCGCGGTCTGACTTAACAACCAATCTGTTTTCGTTATCTTTTGCTAAAACCGGATTGTAAGTTCCTAATTTTTCTAGGAATTTTCCGTCTCTAGGTGAGGTGGAGTTAGTTGCAACTATGCTGTAAAATGGAAGGCTCTTTCTACCGCCACGTGAAAGGCGAATTTTAATGCTCATATTTTAATTATCTTATGATGGTTAGTGTAAAAACAAGACCAAGTAAAATAGTTGTAAATTTTTATTTTGCAAGGATCATTATTGTCTAGCTGGTCAACTATTTAACGCAGTTCTTTTTTACAGATATTAAGAGTTTTTGAAAGCCTGGCAATGGCGTTGTTTGAGAAAAAGTCACCTTCTTTTAAAGTTAGCTTTTTTTCCAAATCATTATTTTTTAGATCACCAGATTGAACCCAGTCATGTTTAATTATTTGGTCGATATTTTCTAATATCGGGTTGATTTTTCTTAATTCAACTAGGTTATTGAAGCCTAAATTATGTCCTAAAGTTTGAGCTAATTGTAAAATTAATTGGCAATCATTCTGAGCATTCTTTGGCGGATTAATTGCTTTAAATGCAATTTGAGCTCGGCCTTCAATGTTCACATAGCAAGCTTCTTTTTCGCTGAAAGCTGCAGCTGGCAAAATTACATTAGCTTTGTGAGCGCCATTTTCACCGTGAGATCCTTGGTAAATTGTGAAACAATTATCGAGAATCGGCAATTTAACATCGTCAGCTCCGAGAAGATAAAGTGCTTTAATTTGACCTTTTTCGGCTTTTCTAAGAATGGTTTGAGTTCCCTCTGAGCTGGTAAATCCTGAAAGTAATGCTCCTGTTAAAGAGGCATTGCTGTGCAGCATATTAAATCCATTCCAATTTTCTTGAATTAAATTAAATTTTTCAGCGATTTTTTTAGCGTAATTTAAGATGTCTCCTTCGTCATTTCTTAAAATTTCTTCACCAATAATCAACATTGGTTTTTTGGAGGATTTTAAAATTTGACTGTAAGGAGATTTTTCTTCAAGAATGTCTTTTAAAGTTTGAAGATCATCACCAAGATTTTGATATTTGTAAGTTAAGTCAGCATCAACGCCAATTGTGGCAATTGTTAATTTACGACTTAGGAATCTTTTGCGAATTCGAGCATTTATTATTGGAGCGGAAATTCTTGGATTAACACCAATAATTAACAAAGAATCAGCTTCATCAATTCCAGAAATTGTGCTGTTAAATTTGTAGGAAGTTTGATCAGCGGTATTAATTTTACTGCCAATTTCGCGGCAATCAAAATTATTGGAACCTAATTTTTCCATCAATAATTTAAGAGCAGTAATTTCTTCAACCGCAGCAAGCCTTCCAGAAAGGGCGGCAATTTCCTCTCCTTTTAGATCTTTTAAATTTTCAGCAATAAATTCTAAGGCTTCTTGGTTGGAAACGGCTTTGAATTTGCCATTTTCTTTAATGTAAGCTTGGTCAAGTCTTTGTGTTTTAAGAGCGTCGTAACAAAAACGAGCTTTGTCGGAAATCCATTCTTCATTAATTTCTTCATTAATTCTTGGAATAATTCTCATTACTTCCAAGCCGCGTGAATCGAGGCGGATATTACTTCCAACCGCGTCCATCACATCAATAGATTCAGTTTTGTTAAGTTCCCAGCTTCTAGCCTTGAAGGCGTATGGCTTGGAAGTTAACGCGCCCACAGGGCACAAATCGATGATGTTTCCAGAAAGTTCGGAAGTGAGGTTTTTTTCTAAATAGCTGGTAATTTCCATGGTTTCTCCGCGCCCTACAGCGCCCATTTCAGGCGATCCTGCAACATCGCTCATGAAGCGAACGCAGCGGGTGCAATGGATGCATCTGGTCATTGTGGTTGCAACTAGCGGGCCGAGGTTTTTATCTTTTACAGCGCGTTTATGTTCGGTGAAATCACTGGTTGATTTTCCGTAAGCAAAAGATTGATCTTGTAAATCACATTCACCGGCTTGGTCACAAATTGGGCAATCTAGCGGGTGATTGGCTAGTAAAAATTCCATCACACCTTCGCGAGCCTTTTTAACCATTGGGGAATCGGTTTTAACTTTCATTCCGTCAGTCACGCTGGTGGCGCAAGATGCTATTGGTTTTGGTGGTCCACCCTCAACTTCTACTAAACACATTCTGCAATTTCCGGCAATTGCTAAGCGTTCATGGTAGCAAAATCTGGGAATTTCAACGCCAGACATTTCGCAGGCTTGAATTAAAGTAATGCCATCGGGCACAGAAATTTCTTTTTCGTTGATTGTAATTACTGCCATTGCTGAAAATTGTGTTGGAGATAGGTTGTTTTGGCCTAAACAAATAAAGCGCAGATTGTGCGGATTTGGTTTTTATTTTCAAGTTTTATTGCTTGTAATAATGTTCAATAATTCCTTGGTTGGAGATGTTGGGTTTATTATTTTTTTGAACAGATTGTTACACACTGTTAGCTAATTAATTTCACATCATATTTAGCCCTATTTCTGCTCTTTTTTTCACAAAATTTTTTAAAATATTCCCGATATTCCAAAAAATTTTGTAGAAAAATCGCTAAAAATATGCCAAAATCTGAGATAAAATTAACTAACTAATAGTTTCCGAGGCTTAAATTACTTGTTGCGCCTCTTTATTGGTGACATTAGGTAATTTTTCCTTATCTGCCTCAGTTTTTACATCAGAGGGCTTGGCTAGATTAACTTTACCTAAGCTTTCTTTAAGTGCGGGATTTTTATTCAATTCTTTCATTACTTCATCCATTCCAGCTTTGTAAGGAGATTCTGTCTGGTTATCTTTTGTTGAACTTTGCTTTCCTCCTTTAGACATTTCATCTAATTCGTCAGTGACTCTTGTTAAATTATTTTGATCTTTTTCTTTTGAGCCATCTTTAATGGCATTAGAAAGGCTAGATAGTAAATTTTCTGGCGTTTGTTCTTTCGAGTCAGTTTTGTTGGCCTTATCCAATGCTGTTCCAAGATCTTTTTTTTCTTTATCAGTAGGCTTAAGAGAACTAAATAGATTTAAAGCTTTGTCGATAAGATTTTCATCTCCTTTTTTACCAAGTAAATTTTCAAAAAACTTCTGTAATTTTTTAGAAAATTCACTTTCTTTTTCATCTTCCTCCTCTTTATCACCTCCTTCTCCCGTACCTAAGCCTTTAGATTCTTCTGCCTCATTGGCCGTTTTTTGATTTGTTTGCTCAGCAGTGTTTTCATTTTCCGATCCTGTGGAAGAGTCATCTCTAGAATTATTATTAATGTTGTTGGGTTTATTAAATAAGGTATCTTTAGCTAATTTAAGAGCTAATTTAAGCAAGCTAAATATTCCATTCATCAAAGCTTTAAGGGCTCCTAATGCTTTTCCTAAAATTGTTCCTTTCATTTGTTAAGGTATTAAAAATTAATAAAGAAAATGAATTTATGTTGTTTAAATGCCAAATGTTATTTGGACATTCCTCTTAGAAATTCCTCAAGAGAAACTTTATTTCTTCCAGATTTTTGTAAAATTTCTGGGATAATAGAGCCATTACAGCAGGCGATTGTCATTTTGTCATCAATAATTTCTCCAGCGTTAAAATTAGAATTAGTTTCGCTAGCAATTCTTGCTTTGTGAATTTTTATTTTTTCTCCATTTAATTCAAAATAAGCTGATCCACAGCCACTTAAGCCACGAATCTTATTGTTAATTTCAGTCGCTGAATCATTCCAATTAATTAAAAATTCTTCTTTAAGAATTTTACTGGCGTAAACCACTAATTCAGCATCTTGTTTTACTGGTTCTAATGTTCCCAAGGTTAGTTTTTTAATGGTTTCAACTGTTAAGTTTGCACCAATTTCAGCTGTTTTTTCAGCTAATTCTTCTAAATTAATTTCATCATTAAGGTTAAATTTTTCTTCTACCAAAATATCTCCACTATCTAAGCCCTCATCCATTTGAATAATACCCACTCCTGTTTCCTTGTCGCCAGCCATTAAAGTTCTTTGTAATGGGGCCGCACCCCGCCATCTAGGAAGAAGGGAAGGGTGAATATTAATGCAGCCAAATTTAGGTGCGTTTAAAATTTCACTTGGAAGAATTAATCCGTAAGCCACTACAACAGCAATGTCGGCGTTAAGTGCGGAAAATTCTTTTTGAATTTCTTCGTTTCTTAAAGTTTTAGGCGTGAATATTTTTAAATTATTTTTGAGAGCTAAATTGTGAATCGGTGAGTTTTGAATTTTGTGACCACGACCTGAAATGTTCGGCTCTTTGGAATAAACCGCCACAATTTCAAAATTCGGTTCATCAAGAAGTTTTTGCAAGGCAGGAATAGCAAAATGGGGAGTTCCCATGAAGATGATTTTCATTTTTATTGAATTATTTTTAATTAAAATTAATAAATCACTTAACCCTGTGTAAGACCATTCGGATTTGGACGTAGAGCTTTGATTTTTCTTTCATCAGAAGTATCGCACACCTCGTTAATAATAAGATGTTTAACGGCATGTAAAAACATGGTGCCATTCTTTCCTACAAAATTAATTAATTTTGATTTTGGAAAAGAAAGGATGCTAAATCGACATTTCCAGCATTTTATCTAAAGATTTTTTGGCCTTGATTCGCAAATCTTCATCTAGATTAATTTCGTTATTTTGGTTTTTCATCACCAAATAAAGCTTTTCTAGGGTGTTAAGTTCCATAAATGGGCAAACATTACAAAGAACGCATCCTGCTTTTTCGGCAAAAGGGCAATCGAAGAATTCTCCAGTGGGGTTTTGTTTTTTCATCTGGTGAATGATGTGAGGTTCGGTAAGAACGATGAATTTTTCTCCTTGATGGTCGGCGGCAAATTTTAAAAGTGACGAGGTCGATCCAATGTGATTAGCGTGATTAAGTAAATTTTCAGGGCATTCAGGGTGAGCAATAACATGAGCTTTTGGATGGTTAATTTTGAGTTTAACTAATTCTTTTTCGCTAAATTGCTCGTGCACAATGCAAGATCCTTGCCATAAAAGCATGTCGCGCCCAGTTTCTTTAGCTAAATATCTTCCCAGATGTTGGTCTGGTGCGAAGATTATTTTTTGATCTTTTGGAATTTGATCAATAATTTTTTTGGCGTTTGAAGATGTAACAATGATGTCGGAAAGAGCTTTAATATCAGCTGAACAATTGATGTAGGTGAGGGCGATGTGTTCAGGATTTTCTTCTCTAAATTTTTTAAAAGCTGAAGGAGGGCAAGATTCTTCCAAAGAACATCCTGCTTTCATATCAGGAATGATTACTTTTTTGGAAGGGTTTAAAATTTTAGCAACTTCGGCCATGAATTTGACGCCGCAAAAAACAATTACATCAGCATCTGTAGAAGCTGCTTTTCGGGAAAGATCTAGGGAGTCGCCAATGAAATCGGCGATATCTTGAATTTCTTCATCTTGGTAAAAATGAGCCAGAATTACGGCGTTCATTTCTTTTTTTAGTTTTTTTATTTCACCAACAAGGTCAATAGGTAGATTTGTGTTCATTTAAGTAATGAAAATTAATTTTGAATCTTTTTAGGCTCGTCTTTGCTGGTAATATTAATACAGCCCAGCAATTTCTTTAATTTGTTTAATATTTATTTCAGCAATTTCTCGGGCTTTTTCTTCGCCATTATTTAAAACTTTTTTTACAAAGCTTAAATCATTTTTAAGTTTTTTAATTTCGGTTTGAATGGGTTCTAATTTGGAAATTAAAGCTTGCCCTAAATCTTCTTTAAATTTTCCATTGCCAGAATCTTGATATTCTCTGGCGAGTTCTTCTGGTTTTTTACCTGTGGCGGCTGAAAAAATATTGAGCAAATTGTAAATTTCTGGACGGGTTTTGTCGTAAGAAATTCCTAAAGTGGAATCAGTTTTGGCTTTTTTAATTTTTTTAGTAATCAGGCTTGTTTCATCAGAAAGGTTAATTCTTGAAAGATCACTTTCGTCAGATTTGCTCATTTTTTTGGTGCCATTTTGAAGTGACATCACACGAGTGCAATTGCCTAGAATGTAAGGTTTTGGAAGTTTAAAGAATTCGTTTTTGAATTGACGATTAAAGACTCCAGCAATGTCGCGAGCTAGTTCAAGATGTTGCTTTTGGTCTTCACCAACGGGCACAACATCAGATTTGTAAAGTAGAATGTCGGCAGCCATTAACACTGGGTAGGCGTAAAGGCCAAGATTTTCGTTTTCTACTGATTTTTCCTTAAATTGAGTCATGCGATTTAACCAGCCAAGCGGTGTTAAAGTCCCTAAAATCCACGCTAATTCTGAATGTTCTTTAATTTTGCTTTGGACAAAAATTGCTGATTTTTCCGGGTCAATTCCGCTAGCTAAGTAAGTGATGGCGGTTTCAATAATGTTATTTCTGAGTTGTTTTGGGTCTTGCGGCAAGGTGATGGAATGTAAATCCATTATTCCAAAAAGACAATTGTGGGTTTCTTGCAACGGATTCCAATTGGCAATTGAGCCCAGATAATTGCCTAAATGTAAATTTCCGGTGGGTTGAATTCCGGAGAAAATTGTTGGGAGTTTTAGGCTCATTTATTTCTGTGCAAAATGTTGTTCAAGAGGGGCAGAAAATAAGCAAAAGATGCAAAATAATCAAGTATTTATTGGTTGCTGAGAGTTTTGTTTTCGGTAGAGTTTTGGAATATTAGTTTAGCGCCTGTCGGGCACCAAACTAATATTCTTTTCCTTGCTAAAAAAGATTTCATCAAAATAATAACCTCTCCTCCAAGACAGTCGCTTGCTTTTTAATTTGTGTTTTTTACGCGTAATTAATGAAAGTAAGAGGAAAGTCCGGACTCCACAAAAGATAAGATGCCAGTTAATTGCTGGGTGCAGCTTCGAAAGAAATTGTAACGGAAAGTGCCACAGAAAGGAAAACTACCTAAATTTATTTAGGAAAAGGTGAAAATGTGAGGTAAGAGCTCACATATTTGGTGGTAACATCAAGTAAGGTAAACCCCATCTGGAGCAAGACCAAATAGGAATGGCAAGCTTTTCATTAAGCAAATGTGCTTTTGCATCGTCATTCGGGTAGGTCGCTTGAGGTTGTGAGTAATTGCAATCCTAGACGAATGGCTGTCACTTCAAGCAATTGAAGTACAAAATCCGGCTTATTGGGGGAGTTAATATTTTTTACATTTTGTCCAATTAGAATTAGAATTAATTGGCCGCCTTTAAATATTCTATTCAAGATTTCCTTTTTCTCCCAAAACTAGTGTTTTCCATATTGCTCAGTGTCTTGATGAATGACATTTTTGACGAATTCGCAGTTAGTGTCACGCCAAGATTCTAAATCTGAATCAATGTCTTTGCTTTTAATTCCAACCGATAAAAGGGCTGCTTTTCCAAGTTGCAGGCCAGTTTCAAGGTTTTTTGAAACCACCAAGCTGGCGCCAACTTTTTTGAATCTTTGGGTGGAATTAAGTCCTTCGGTTTTTGTAACTAAATGAGCTTGAGGGAAGTTTTCATGAATGAATCTAGTGATTTTTATGCAACCAAATTCATCATCAAGTGCCACAATAACAGATTCTGCTTTAGAAATTCCAATGTATTTTAAAATTTCTAAATTCATGGCATCGCCGTAATAAATGTTGTATCCGTTGGCCTTTTCAACTCTTACAATTCGATGGTTAGCATCTAAAATTAAGTAATTTACATTTCTTTTTCGCAGCAGGCTTGCAACAATTCTGCCAATTCTGCCAAAACCAATAATTACAATATGCTTGGAAATGTCGCCAATTTCTCTTTTTAGTTTGTTGTCCTTCAGCACATCGCTAACATAAAGATGGCCTTTAATTCTTTTTCCTAATCCTGCCAACATTGGAGTTAGAGCCATGCTTAGGGTGACAACTGTCATTAAAATTTGAGCCAATTCTTCGCCCATTATGTTTTCTTGAACTGCAATAATGAAAACTACAAAAGCAAATTCACTTCCTTGCGCCAAAAGCAAACCCGAGTGAATGGCAGGAGCAAGTGGAAATTTGAAGGCGCGGCACAGCCCAATTATTATTAAGGCTTTTAAGGCAATTAATCCGATGGCTAGAAAAATTACTAGATGGAGATTGTCGATTAAAACATTGAAATCAAAAGACATTCCAACGGAGATGAAAAACATTCCCATTAAAAGCGCTTCGAAGGATTTGGTTTCATTTTCAACTCGATATTTGTATTCAGTTTCGGCCACCATTATTCCAGCAACAAAGGCGCCAAATGCGAAAGAAAGCCCCATTTTGTGAGTTATTAGGGCTGATCCAAAAACTACAATTAGGGCGATACTTAGAAACAAAACATCACTTTTAGCTGCAACAACTAGGCGAAAAATTGGCTTAAGTAAAAAGCGGCCAATTACCAAAATAATTGCCATTGCAATAGCGGCATTAACTATTGCTCCGCCAATGGCGCTGGAAAAATTGACATCGGGGTTAGAAAGTAAAGGTAGTAAAACCAGAATTGGAATTACGGCCAAATCTTGTAAAATTAAAACTGAAAGAGAAAGGCGGCCAACTCGGCTGGATTTTTCGCCAGTTTCATCAATTATTTGTAAAACAATGGCAGTTGA
>JBLHVR010000034.1:0-14875 GCA_047628655.1 Lentimonas sp. | reverse complement strand
CCAACAATTTTTTGCCAATTCTTATATAAATTGTTAATCACCAAGAAATTGTCTTTTTTCTTGGCAAGGATTGGTTTTAAAATTTGACTAATTTTATTTTCAAGAGGTCTGAAGCCATAATTATTTGAATTATTTTTCTTCATTATTATTTTCTTTTATAGCCGGCTCTTCTGACAAGAATAATTGCCCTTTCTTTCCACAAGAAGCAAAGAAAAATCCAAATATTATGATAAGTAAAAGTGATTTTTTCATATTTTATCTATCTTAATTAATTCCAACTTTATCTTCTGTCTCATTCCCATCAGAATTAGAAGAGCCACCACCATCAGACGGACTTTCATCTTCTTGGCCTTTTTTGTTATTGCCGTAATCTGGCATATAAGGATCTTGTACTGGAATTTCAATTTTTGGCAATAATCTTGAAGTGAATAATTTTTCTTTATAATAGAAAATTTTATTACATTTGATCGCCGGTTGAGATTCAATCAATATGATTTCTTCGTCTCTTGGCAATTGAATAACTTCTTGGGGAAGGAGTAACGCCCTTTGAACAGTGGAAAGATGCAGTGATCTAGATCCAGGGTTCAAATCCAAATATTTTGGTTTGTTGTAAGAAACTTGGTCAACAGACTTATTTCCAAGTAATTGAGAAATAAGATTAGCCGTTTCCATGTTGTTGGCCGCAAAGGTGATTCGGTAGGTTGAGTTTGACAAGAATGAGTTCATTCCGCTTTCTTCATAAATTCCTTTGAGCTGCTCAGTATCTTGAATAATCAACATCAGACGCACTCTATATCCCCTAAAATAGGCAATACCAGCCTGAAACTGCTCCATTTTTCCGAGTGTCGGAAACTCATCCATCAACATCAAAACACCAACTTTTTCTTCAGGTCTTGGTATGTGAGAAGTAAAGAACGATGCGGATTGTTGATAGAAAATTCCCATCAAAGGCTTTAATCGACTAATATTATCAGGAGTTAGTCCGCAATAAAGAGTGTGGGGGGTAAGTTTAAATTCATGCATGTTAAAATCACTACTGGCAGTTGTCGTGTCAATGAGTGGATTTGCCCAAAGCTCCAAGGAGGAGTTGGCGGTAGAGGTTACCGAACCACGCTCTTTGTCTGGTTTTTGTAAATAAGCGGCAATGTTCATATAGGCAACCGGATGGATTTTCTTGCCCAGAGTGTCCAGAACAACAGCCAGATTATAAACCACGTCATCATTTCTAAGCGTGCGAACAACTTCACCCAGAGTGGTTGGTTTATTGGGATCAGCAACTAAATAGAGCATTATACCGGTTAGAAGCGCCCTTGCCTCATTTTGCCAAAATTCTTGCTCTGGAAGCAGGAAGTTACAAATTTTTTGCACATCATCAACCATCTGCCCTTGTTTCTTACTAATCCAATCCATCGGATTGTAGCAATGAGAAATTCCATCAGGATCTGCCGGATTCCACAAAAACACTTTTTGCTTCATTTTATCCCTTCTCCAACCTGAAGTAATTTCATAGTTTTCCAGCTTAATATCATGAACAATCACTGAGTCTTTCCAGAAGAGAAGATTTGGGATCGCAAAACCAACACCTTTACCAGAACCAGTTGGAGCAAATAGCAAACAATGTTGGTATCCATCAGCTATCAGAAATTTTCCCTGATATTTTCCCAACATCATGCCCTCTTTAGAACGAAGACCCATTTTTTTTACATCACTAGAAGTCGCCCATCTTGCAGTTCCAAAAACTGATTCTTCTGCTTTGAATGGTCTGAAATCAGCTATTGGAGCTCTAAAAACAACCGCTATAATCGCTAAAGTTGAATAGGGAAAGAAGGTCGCTAACCAAAGTTTGGGAACAAAATAGTTGTAACTATCGAAGGATAATTGAGTGAAATGTTTAAAATAAAAACCCCAATAATTCATCATTGCCTTGGTTAGCGCCCAATATTGTTGTATAATACTGAGGTCGAAATAGGTTTTGATAATTGTCCAATCACTATTAATGCTAATTAGAACTAGTGCTCCTGTCAGATAAAAACACCCAAGTATAACAAATAGGAATAAGAGGGAGAGGATGACAAAATTTCTAAAATTCCTTATTACGCTATCGTCCATTTTTTAGTAAAGGGTTTTAAATTCGAACTGCAACATTCTCGCTGGCTAAAAATTCTTTAACTTCGGCAATACAATACGTTCTAAAATGAAAAATGGAAGCGGCAAGAACAGCAGAAGCTCCTGCTTGAATTCCGTCTTTGAGATGATCTAAGTTTCCAACTCCACCAGAGGCAATGACTGGGATATTCACGCTTGATGAAATGATTGAAAGCAGTTCCAAATCATATCCAGATTTGGTTCCATCTTTGTCCATCGAGGTTAGAAGAATTTCTCCGGCACCAAGATCTTGCATTTTCTTTGCCCAAAAAACCGCATCAATTCCCGTTGCTTCCCTGCCACCTTTGACAAAAATTTCAAAATTTCCAGAAGAATTTTTCTTAGCATCAATTGCCACAACGACACATTGACTGCCAAACTTCTCCGCTGCCTGCCTGACTAAATCTGGATTTGAAACTGCAGCACTATTGATCGAAACTTTGTCCGCCCCACAAAGCAAAAGTTTGCGAATATCTTCAACCTTACGCACTCCTCCACCAACCGTGAGAGGAATGAAACAGGTTTTGGCAACCTTCGCAATCACATCAAAAACCGCATCACGGTTTTCATTGGAAGCAGTAATATCGAGAAAGCAAAGTTCATCAGCTCCCGCATCGCAGTAAAATTTTGCTTGCTCGACAGGATCTCCAGCATCAACTAAATTCTCAAAATTTATGCCTTTGACCACACGACCATTAGCGACATCAAGACAGGGGATTATTCTATTTTTTAACATATATCGATATTTTGGGATTTCTCATGAAACGGGTCTTGGCAAAAAAATCCTTCGCCCGCTCCGAATTCTGTCAGGTCACTAAGTCATTCTTTTTAAAACATCATTTTCAGGCTTTTCAAAAAAGCGATGCTTAACAACTCCAGCAATATGCAAAGTCAAAATTACCACAAAAGAGAAACCTAGAATTTGATGTGCCAAAGCAAATAATTTTCCCAATTCATAATTTTTTTCCACAATCATTGGAAGATGAATCCCAAACATATGAACCGGATATCCATATGAATTTGACATCAAATAACCACTAAGTGGCATCAAAATCATCAGTGTATAAAGAAGAATATGAGCAAGATGAGCAAATTTCTGAGTTAATTTTCCAATAGAATCTGGAAGTCGAGGAATGGACGTACTAAACCTAACGACAATTCGAAAAACAATTAAACACAAAATCAAAGCACCAAATGACTTATGTAAACCATAAATAAAACCTCTATTTGGGTCTTCTGGATCAAGAAGATTGGTCATATAAAACCCAACCGACAGAAGAGAAATAATAATTAAGGCCATTGCCCAATGAATAATTCTTAGAGAAATGTGATATTTTTGGTTTTGCATATGTGCCTTGAATTGCTTTAAAAAGAGAGACTATAACAGTAAATAGACTATAAAAATGTTTAAATTTCAAGAAATTTTAATTGTGGTTTATTTTTTTAATAGTAGTTTTTGTGCCCCTTAATAAAGAACTAAAAGAGTGTCTAAAAATAAAAAATCAACAAATACCCTTCCGAATTATCAGGACAATTGGTATCTTGCCAAAAGGCTATTCAACACCTATGTCTTTCCTTATAAATTTAAATTCTTTCTTTCAATATTATTGATGTTTGTGGTCGCGGGGACAACTGCATACCTTGCTTATCTGGTGAAGCCCGCCTTGGATGAAGTTTTTGTTAAGAAGAATGTGTCATTTCTAGTTATTATTCCAATGATCATAATGGTCATTACCGTCATTAAAGCTATGTCTAGTTATTTTCAGATGTTGCTCATGAGCTATGTTAATATTTATATTTCCGCAGATCTCAGAAAAGAACTTTATAGCCACTTTATCTATTCAGATATTTCCGATCTTAACAAATCTTCCTCTGGTGAGATGATCTCGAAAATAATGATGGACATTGGCAGAATTACAGGTGGTATTTCAACAGCAGTAAATGGATTATTCAAACAATTGGTTACTCTATTGGCGCTAGTTGGTGTAATGTTTTATCAAAGTTTAGAATTGGCACTGATTGCGTTTGTTGGCCTTCCTTTGGCTATTTATCCGGTTTATAAAATTGGCAGAAAACTCCGAGGTCTTTCGTTCGGAGATCAAGCTTTAGCTCAGAAGTTTGTTGCGCAGATGGATGATAGTTTGCAATATGGAAAATTAGTCAAATCGTATAATTGCGAGGCATTTGAAGCGAGTAGGATGAGCAAGGTAATTGATCGCATGGCTAAGATCGGTAAGAAAATATCTAGACTTTCACTAATTTCCTCTCCTTTTGTTGAAATGCTTAGTGGGGTTGGTGTTGCTTGTGTGATTTGGTATGGTGGTCTTCAGGTGCTGAATGAAACGACCACTACTGGTGCTTTCTTTTCCTTTCTTACCGCTATGATGATGGCTTATAAGCCCCTAAAATCAGTTTCTGGTATGAATTCTGGGATTCAACTAGGTCTTGGTGCCACAGAAAGATATTTTACTACCATCGATCAAAAGCCAAGAATTAAAAACAAGCCAAATGCAAAAATAATTAAAAATTCCAAAGGAAATATAAAATTCCAACATGTCCATTTTAGTTATACTGAAGATAAAGTGACTCTGAGCGGTATAAATCTCAATATAGATAGCGGAAAGGTTGTGGCCCTAGTTGGACCATCCGGAGGAGGAAAATCAACTCTCATGAGTATGATCCTGAGATTTTACGATCCAAAATCAGGAAAAATCACCCTTGATGGCCATGACCTAAAAGATATAACCATTGATTCTTTAAGACAGTCAATGTCGGTAGTCAATCAAGAAGTAATGATGTTTGATGATACTATCATCGAAAATATCCGCTATGGCAAAGAAAATGCCACTGAAGAAGAAATCATAAAAGCTGCCGAAATGGCTGAAGCCAATGAATTTATTGATGATTTACCAAATAAATATCACACTAAAATTGGTCAAAATGGCGTTATGCTTTCTGGTGGACAAAGACAAAGAATCGCTATCGCTAGGGCAATTCTTTATAATTCACCAATTCTACTACTTGATGAGGCAACTTCTGCTCTTGATCCAATTTCTGAGCATCTAGTCAAAAATGCCCTAAACAAGCTTATGAAAGGCAAAACAACAATTGTTATTGCTCACAGACTTTCAACCGTCATGCATGCTGATAAAATATGCGTGGTTATGAATGGCAAAATTGTCGAAGAAGGAACTCATAGCGAATTGCTAAGTCAAAATGGTGATTATGCCAATTTATATAATAAGCAATTTGAGTTAATGGAAGATGAGAGATGATTTTTCAGGAGTTTTAATTGTTAGAATGTGCAGATCTAAAAATCTTTAGATTGCGGTTTATTTTTTAAGAACCTAATTTGACCCAGCTGTTGTTCCAAAACAATTTTCTGATGCATTTTATTACACCTTTTCCGTAACGCTCACGACAAGAGCTCTTAACTAATGACGCTTACGGTTATTTATAGCCAATTCCTGAAACCGATTATGAGAGAAACACTATCATCACTTACGCTTCTTGCTGCAGCACACTGATATCTCTTACCCAATATTTATCAGGAGCGGAAACATCAAATTTCCTAGCCAGTAAATTAGGAGCTACGGGATCATTATGCTTCGAATCGGTAATAACTTTGAATTTACGCTTCGTCTTCCAGCAGATGCCATTAATTTGCCAATCCTCTTTCTGATCATCAGAATATTGTCCAGAGCTAATATCTTGGCAATTCTCCGAGTTCCATAAACATTACTATTTTGACTAAAAACTTCCCTTATAGATTTTGTTAATCGTTGATTTTCAATGGCTCTATCACCTAAACATCTATTTAACCAGTTATAATAACCACCACTGGAAACCTTCATAAATAGACACAAAACAAAAACCGGGAAATTATTTTGGTTATCTTTCATCCATGCGTACCTTACCGCGATTCTTTCGCAAACTTTGCTGCCGCCTTTTTTAAAAGATCGCGCTCCTGCTTAACCATTGCCAATTCTTTTTTAAGGCTCTTGTTTTCTTCAAAAGAACTTGAGTTACCAGCCATATCTTTTTGATTATTTTTGTCAGAATTAGAGTATTTTACTATCCAGCTGTAAATGCTATTGGGATTCATTCCCAAATCCCTTGCCGTTTGCGCAGTTGATTGATCTGAATCAATCGCTAATTTAACAGATGAGACCTTAAATTCTAAAGGATAATTTTGCCTGTTTTTGTTGTACATAGTTTTGATTTCTCTTTGCCTGAAAACTGTCCGAAAAAAGGTAGCCCCATCAAGATTATCGAAGTTCAAATTGGCAGCTATTTAGGTGAAGAAGGTATTGAAAGATTTGATTAATATTTCGCGGTCTGAGATATTGATATTTCAGGTCCGAGCACTTAGAATGATCCGCCTTTAGAATTAGAAACTAAGGATGATGAAATTTGATAATTTAATTGATTAGATATGAAAAAATTACTTTCGGCAGTGATTGTTGCTCATAATGAAGAAAACCATTTGGAAGAATGCTTGAAATCAATATCATTCGCCGATGAAATAGTGGTTGTACTTGACAAATGCACCGATAACTCAAAAAAAATTGCCCTAGAATATACCAAAAATATTGTAGAAGGGTCTTGGAACATTGAAGGCGAAAGACGTAATATAGGTTTAAAAAACTGCAATGGTGAGTGGATTTTAGAACTTGATGCGGATGAGAGGGTTTCAAGAGAATTAAGTGAAGAAATTTTACAATCTATAAAATCAAGTCATCCTTGCTCATTTATTGTGCCAATTGCCAATTATATCGGAAAAAGATATGTAAAATATGGCTGGCTTCGATCTATCTGTGTTTCAGAGCGCCAAACAATTCATTACAATGGCTATAAGACTTATCATGAAGATAAGGAAATTCATCCAACTGCTGATTTAAATGGTGAAATTAAATATTTAAAAACCCCTATTTCACATTTTGTTGATAAAGATGTCGCTGATATGATTAATCGATTTAATCGCTATACTACATGGAGATCTAGGGATATGGTCTTGCAAAATAAAATCAAATTTAAATATTTTAGTTTTTTTACAAGATTTTTTAAGGCTTTTATTGTCAAAAAAGGCTATAAAGAGGGTGTTTTTGGTTTATTGACTGCAATTCTTGCTGCGATTTATCCTTTGGTTTCCTATTTAAAAGCCAAGAATATTTCTAATTTGAATTAAATATTTATTAAAAAATGTTTTTAAAGTTAAAAAGAAAAATATTGGATAAAATCAAGGTTTACAAGGTTTTTAAGAATTACCACAAAGTCCATTATTTTGAATCTATTGAAAATTTTGGAGATTTGATCAATAAAGATATATTTGAGAGTTGTTTAGGATATGCCGTAAATGTAAGGCCAAAATATGCAAATTTTATTATGGTTGGATCATTGCTACAAAGATTATTGACTGATAATCCAAAAGATAGATTAAAGCATAAAAAATATGGAACATTGAATGTTTTTGGATCTGGTTTTATAAGTGAACCTAGCTATGAAAAAGAATATTTTAAAAGAGATGTTAAATTTTTTGGCGTAAGAGGTAGGTCATCATTAGAGAGAATAGCAAATATGGGTTTTGATACCAAGGATGTGGTTCTAGGAGATTTGGGACTTATTATTGATGATTTTTATAAAATTAGGAAAAATGATGCCATTTATGATGTTGGCATTATTCCTCATTATACCGATAAAGAATTGCCAATTATCAATGAAATAAGAGGAAAATATAAAAATATTTATGTGCTTGATATTTGCCAAAATCCGAAAGATTTTATCAATAATTTAGTTAAATGTAAGACGATCATTTCTTCAGCAATGCATGGTTTGATAGCTTCTGATGCTTATGGAATACCAAATATGCGGATGAAAATTTCTGATAATATTGTCGGAGGAGATTATAAATTTAGAGATTATTATTCAGTTTTTGATATTGATCCTGAATATATTGTGCCAAAAGATTTTGATAAAATATTAGATTTGCAACAACATATTAAAAATAAATATAAAATATCAAAAGCCAGTCTTGATCAAATCAAAGCAAATTTAAGAAAAGAAATTATTCAATTACAGAGGTTTTCGAGCCATGCCAAAATCTTAAATTAATTTTTACAAATAATAAATGAATAACAAAACTAATCCACTCGTGTCGATTCTGGTGCCTTTCTATAATGGGGAAGAATATATAGAAGAGGCAATAATATCAATTATTTCTCAGACATATAAAAATATTGAAATAATAGTAGTTAATGATAGTCCAAAAAACAAAGAAGCAGGAAATTTATTGATAGAATTGCAACAGAAGTATCATTTCAAGCTTGTGAATCATAATCATAATATGGGAATCACCAAATCTTTGGTGACAGCATTTGATAATTCCGAAGGAGAATATATATGTTCATTAGCTCAAGATGATTTATTTGTTCCTAGCAAAACTCAAGCACAATTAAAATATTTCCAAGACAACCCATCATGTTTGTGGCTATATGGAAATATGGAATTTTGGGCAGTTGAAACAAATAAAAGGACAATTTCAAATGTTGATGAAACTCTAGTTAGGATAAAAAATCAAACTATGATGCCAGAGCTTTATTATAGAAATTTTTCTTTATATATCCAATCTTCAATGGCAAAGAGGGAGGTTATCGAAAAAGACGTCGTCCCTTTATGGAGCAATCTCACTGGTGATGGTTGGCCTGTTCATATTAGATTATTTGAAAAATATCCCGAACGAATAGCTTTGATGGAGGATCCGGTAACGATATACAGATTGCACGGGAAAAATACAGTAGACGATAATTATAAGATGTTTTCCTTAATGGTTCCAACTATAGTTGAGATGTGCCCAAAGCATTTACAAAGAGATATTATAGCCCGTTATCTACATTTGGTTGACATAAATCCATTCTATTTAATTTTACATAATAGGTTTTTTTTGATAAGAAAATTCTTTCTAAAATTACCAATTAAAGCTTTATGTTTTTTGATTCCATCAAAAAAATATAGGGTAAAATTGAGAAAAATTTATAAGTAGCTGACTTTCTATAAATCGAAAATTAAAAATCATATTAAATAAATGGACATCCAGATCTTAAATTTTGATATTAAAGGTGATGAAAGAGGCAACCTCATATCTTTAGAAGAAAATAAAAATATTCCTTTCGACATCAAAAGAGTTTACTACATTTTTGACACCCAAGATGGAGTTAGAAGAGGTTTTCATGCCCATAAAAAACTAAAACAGGTTTTAGTTTGTGTTTCTGGTAGTTGTAAAATTATGCTTGATGATGGATTGAAAAAGAGGCAAATTGAACTTAATTCTCCCAAGGAAGGGCTGTTAATAGAATCAATGATTTGGCGTGAAATGTTTGATTTTTCTCCCGATTGTGTATTAATGGTTTTAGCTAATAATCATTATGAAGAAGATGATTATATTAGGGATTATGAGGAATTTATTAATATTTTAAAGGAATGTGATGAGCAATATATTGCTTTACTGTAGAGAAGTTAATATTAGTCAAAAATACTAAGACTTTTAAAATCTTGAATAAAATATATGATATATTTGACAGTTATTTTTATGGACCAAATTCCAATAATTGATTTAATCACAACAAATAATTTAAGAAGCAGGATGTACAAAAAATTAAATAAGTACATAGGTAGTTATCTGGTTCTACAGCCGTTAAAAATAGTTCTAAATTAAAATCCATAAAAATATAAAAAATCAGAATATGAAAATAGCAATAATGCAGCCATATTTTTTTCCTTACGAGGGCTATTTTAGGTTGTTTACTAAGACGGATTTATTTGTAATTTATGATTGTGTTCAATTTCCAAGAAGAGGTTGGGTTCATCGCAACAAGTTTATTAACTTAAGTGGAAATTTGGAATGGTTAACTTTGCCAATTAAAAAAGTATCCAGGGATGTAAAGATAAGAGATTTGGAATTTCAGGATGATTCCCAGGAAATATGGATGGAAAGAATAGGTCAATTTCCTTTATTAAAAGAACATTTACAGGACAATAAAGACCTGCATGAAGTCGTGACTAATTTAGATTGCAGCGTGATTGATTACTTAATTAATAATTTAGCTTATGTGTGCAAGGAAAGGGGTGTGCATTTTAATATTGTACGCTCAAGTGAATTAAAAATAGATGAATCACTAAAGGGGCAAGACAGAATTATTGAAATTGCCAAAAGAATTGGAGCTATAGAATACATCAATCTTCCCGGAGGAAAATTGCTTTATGATCAAAATAAATTCTTAGAAGAAGGCATAACACTCTCTTTTCTTGACAATGAAGATTGTAAAAAAAATTCTATGTTAGAATTAATAATAAATAAAAAATGTTAAGAAAAATATTGTTTTTAACTAAGAAGTTAAACATATTTTTGATGATTAAAGTTTAAACTTGTCAAGTAGTTATGAAAAAAAATATAACAAAATATATTCATATAGGATGTCCCAAGTCTTTATCTACTTCATTACAAAGAGGTTTTTTTTCTCAAAATAAAGAAATATTTCATTTGGGCCCAGGTCTGAAGAATGATAATTTGGGCTATATAGATGATGAGAACAACATATATATGGAAGTGTATATGAGATATGCAAAGTATTATTTTTATGATCTTAAAAAAGATTTAATAAAAGATTCTTTTCAAGAGAAGTTTCGACATGCGCAAAAGAATGGGTATGGGGCGGTTGGAATATCTTGCGAGCTCATGTCTTTTAGCTATTCACCAAGCGATGTGGATGTTATTCATAAGATAAAGAGATTGCATGACGCATTTGGAAGCGACACGAAAATAATTATGATTATAAGAAACCAATTTGATTTAATAAAATCATTATATGGTGAATATGTAAAAGTGGGGTATCCTAATTCTTACAGAGAATTTATGGAATATTTATATAAATTTCAGGACAGGACATTCGTATCTGACTTCTTCTATGACTATATTTATTCTTTGTGTGCAGATTTGTTCGGTAAAAAAAATATATTAGTAATTCCTCTTGAGGCGTTAAGAGAAGTTGGGTCGGGAAGGTTGATAAAAAATGATGACAATATAGCAATATTGCGAATAATTTCTGAATTTTTAAATCTAAGCAAAACAAAATATAGCAATCTTGATCATTTTAATGTCTCTCTCCAGAGTAATGTTTTGGCAATTAAGCAAAAGCTTAATAAAAAACAAAGGCATGATTACGGCAATAGCATGTTTGGCACGGCGGAAAATCAAAGGTTAATGAAATATTTTGAGAAAGATTTAAAAATCCTCCCCCCGAGAGAGGCTATGGAAGATGTTTTAACTAAGCGTAAGTTGATTGTTCAGGCTATAGAATTGGCAAAGCAAGAGCCAAATTTAGAAGTTGATTATTCTTATGATGATGAGATAAGACAAGGTCTTTATGATATGTATGCAAAATCAAATAAACGCTTTTTTGAATTAACTAATATAAATTTAGAATCTCTAAAATATCCCTACCCTAAATGAAAAATGCGCAGATTAACGTTACCTCATCTTTTATCGGTAATAAAAAGAATATCATAGATAGAATATCCTCCTGCCTTGATTCCGCTATATTAACAAACAATGGAGAGCAATTAAGGCAACTAGAAAAGGAATTAAAAGATTACTTGGCAATTGAAAATATTTCTTTGTTTTGCAATGGTACAATCGCCTTACTTACTGCTCTTAAAGCATTGAACTTAAAAGGAGAAGTTATAACAACCCCTTTTACTTTTCCTGCAACTATTCATGTTCTGGAATGGCTGGGTTTGACGCCGATATTTTGCGATATCGATCCTGAGACAATGTGTATTGACGCACAAAAGATTGAACCTTTAATAACGTCAAAAACTAGTGCGATTTTAGGAGTTCATGTTTATGGAATGCCATGTGATGTTAAGAAAATTGATGTAATAGCAAATAAACACAATTTGAAAGTCATTTATGATGCTGCCCATAGTTTTATTACTCAAATAGATGGAAAATCAATTGGTGTATATGGTAACATTTCAATGTTTAGCTTTCATGCCACAAAGTTGTTTAATACCATTGAGGGTGGAGCCTTAGTTTATAATGATAAGAAATTGAATGATAAATTACATTTGTTAAAAAATTTTGGTATTAGAAGCCAAGAAATAGTTGAGATTCCTGGAATAAATGGAAAAATGAATGAAATTCAAGCGATTGTTGGGCTTGAAAACCTAAGGGAATTAGATGTTGAAATTAAGAAAAGAGAGAAAATATCTGATCTTTACAACAGGGAATTGTCTAATATTGACGGTATTAAATTATTGGATTTCCCCAAAAATGTCACTCCCAGTTTGCAATATTATCCGATAAGAGTTGATTATGATATTCTAAATATAAATAGAGATCAGATATTTGAAGAATTAAAGAAAGAAAATATTTTTTCCAGAAAGTACTTTTACCCTTTATGTAGCAATTATGAATGTTATCACTATTTGCCATCAGCAAAAAAAGAATTATTGCCTATTGCAAATAAAATTTCGGAAGAAATATTGTGCCTACCTTTTTACGGGACACTTAAATTAAGTGTTGTGAAATCAATTTGTAAAATTATAAAAAATTTATGCTGCCAAACTTTATAGGAATTGGTTCTGCAAAATGTGGGACAACTCTTAGGGCAAAAATAAGAAACTATTTTTTATACACAGTCAGACGATCATTATATCAAATTTTTTACTGATAAATAATTCTTTAATGTGCTTCAACTTGAATTGTAGTATTGTTTTTTATTAAAGCATCATTATAAGATGATTTTCTTTTAATCCCTTCAGATAGCGATTAAAAAGCAACTTCGCACATTCTTAAATTTCATTTATTTAAGAACTCTTTACAGAAAAAAGGTTTCCAATAGTAAATAAAAAAAGATTTATATGGCAAATAATCAGGTTACATTAACTTGTATAGTTAGCACCTATAATTGTGAAAATTTTATAGAAGAGTGCATCAATAGCTTGTTGTTGCAAGAGACAAAATATCAATTTGTAATTCTTATTATTGATGATTGCTCAACCGACAACACAAGAAAAATTGTTGAAAAGATCCAACAAAGAAATCCTACAAATAACATACATTATTTTTCTACAGAGAAAAATATGGGTCTTGGTAAGTATGCTTTGCAGGAGCTTGAAAAACAGATTAAGCCTTTTTTGAAGTCAGATTATCTTTATAGGATTGATTCTGACGATTACATTATCAATCCTCACAAATTCGAAAAACAAATATCTTTTTTAGAAGAACATCCTGAATGTGTCGGCATTTGTCATCACTTTAAAATCATTAATGAAAAAAACAATACCCAAAAAATAGAAAATACCGCACTCACCGGTATATATTCTGCAAAAGAGTTGTTAAAATTAGCTGGAAAAGTTCCATCGTACAACCATACTGCCACATATCTTTATCGGAACATTCATCAATCTTCATTGCCGCCTGAATTTCAAAAAAAATGGGCGAAAGGTGATGTTCTTTATAACTGGGCTATGCTACAACATGGAAAAGTGTGCTTTACTAATGATGTTATGAGTATTTACCGTATCCATGGTGGAGGAGTTTGGAGCTCGTTATCAGAAGCAGAGAAAAAAATGACCAATAAATTACTAACGTTAAAAATATTTTTTCTGCTTAATCTTAAAAATAAACTCTATTTAAAAAAGAAGCGTAGCTTAGTGTTTATTGCAATTAAGTATTTTTTTATAAAGGGTAAGAAAAAATTTAAGGAATTTTTTTTAAGAAGTTCTGGTAATTCTGCGTCAAATCCTTATTGGGATTAAACACTGTTAGCTAATTATCAAACCCAAAAGCACCTTAATTTCCCCCAAAGCGATAAACCCTAGGAATGATTGATCTTATTTGTCATATCTCATTGCTAACCTCTTGTTTTCTTTAAGTTTACCAAAGAATATCTCAATTTTTCTTCTGAGCTTATATTTCTTTTTATCGTAAGGAATGGAGATTATTCTATTTTTTCTACCTGGTATTACGGGTATGTTATTATTGGCTCTAAGCCTTTTCCGGTGGGGATCAGAATCATACCCCATATCTTCAAGAACATAGCAACCATAAACATCCTGAGTCAACTCATCAGCAACCACTGAGTCATGAATGTTTCCGCCGGTTAGGAATCCTTCAATCAAATGACCTTCATTTGTGATAGTAAGATGAAACTTCGTCTTTATTCCACTGACGCTTTTTCCTTTAGTTTGGACCCCCCCCTTTTTTTAATCCACCGCCATGTCTGTGCATTTTTATGGTCGTGCTATCTGTCATAACAATATTCATTGTTATGTCCTTATTGCGCTGCAACGCAAGCAGAGCCTTCCGCCACAAACCTCGATCACTACTTTTCTTAAACCTCAGATAAATATTATGCCAATAGTAATATTTTAGAGTTTTTGCTTGCGGAAAATTTATTGTGATGTGGCTTTTTTTAAATGTTTTATCGCCTAATTGTTCAGTCCCACTTTCTTATGGTTCGGATTCTCAAGAAAAATATCAGGGTTAATTTGATATTCCTCAACAACTCTTTCATAAGGAGTTTTAAACTTCAAAGACTTTAATGGTCTTTGATAATTGTAAACTAACAGGAAAGACATTAAATGATCTTTCAACTGCTTAACATCATCATAATGGTATTTTTTCACCGTATGATTTTTAATGATTCTATTAAACACCTCAACCTGACCA
>JBLHVR010000033.1:0-14985 GCA_047628655.1 Lentimonas sp. | reverse complement strand
TTTGAAGAAAACAAGAGCCTTAAAAAAGAATTGGCAATGGTTAAGCAGGAGCGCGATCTTTTAAAAAAGGCGGCAGCAAAGTTTGCGAAAGAATCGCGGTAAGGTACGCATGGATGAAAATAATAAGAATGACTTCTCAATTCTAGTTTTGTGTCGATTTATGAAGGCTTCCAGTAGTGGTTATTACAGTTGGTTAAATCGGGGTTTAAGCGATAGAGCCATTAAAAATTAGCAATTAACAAAATCTACCAGGGAAGTTTTTAGTCAAAAATTAAATTGTGATTAGCAGAAAAAGTATTGGCAAATTAATGTCGTCTGCTGGTCTTTATTGCACAACTGAGCACAAATTCAAAGTTACGACCGATTCGAAGCATAATGATCCTATAGCTCCTAATTTATTGAATCGCCAATTTGATGTTTCCTCTCCTGATAAATAATGGGTGGGAGATATCACTTACATTCGAACTGGTAATGGCTGGCTTTATTTGGCAACAGTGATTGATCTTTACTCAAGGCAGGTGATTGGCTGGTCTATGGCTGACAATATGAAAACCAAGTTGATTAATGATGCTTTGATAATGGTTCTTTGAAAGAGAAAGACAAAGAAAGGTTTAACCTGGCATTCTGATCGAGACAGTCAATGCGCCTCTGATAGCCATCGAGAAATTCTGAAAGATCATGACATTATTCAAAACATGAGTCGCAAAGGAAACTGCTGGGATAATGCAGTTGCTGAATCATTCTTCCATACTCTAAAAACTGAACTTGCCAACCATCATAAATTTAAAAATAAAAAGGGGGCTAAATATGTAATATTTGAATATATTGAGGTTTTTATAATCGAATCCGAATTCACTCTTGCTAATAATTATTTGGCACCAGTTGAGTTTGAAAAGGTTAATGGAAAATCTTTAAAATCTGCCTAATTTAGTGTCCGAAAAAAGGTTGGCACATCAAATTATGCTGGTCTTTTTATTGAAATGGAACACTATCAATTGTTATTATATTACCTATTTTGGTTATTATGTATTGGCGATTAGCAAAATTTGAAGAAAAGGGGTCAAAAAAAACGATTTGGCAAATCATGTTTTGGGCTTTTTACCCAATTTTAATTAAAAATGATTATGGCAAATAAATCAGAAGTAAAAGAAAAACACTCATGTTGCTGCGCCAATAAAAAGGAGAAAATGGATCGTTATAAAGAAACCATAAAAGACCCATTTTGTGGTATGGATGTTGATCCTACAAAAACCAAGCATCATTTTACATTTAAAAAAGAAGAATATAATTTTTGCAGTGAAAAATGTCTGAATAAATTTAAGGCATCTCCTAAGCAATTTATTAATAAAAAAGAAAGTCTTATCAGTTCTGATAAATCAAAAGAAGGTGAAGTATACACTTGTCCAATGCACCCTGAGGTTGAACAAATTGGCCCCGGCAGTTGTCCAAAATGCGGAATGGCGCTAGAGCCAAAAAATGGAGTGATTGACGAAGATAAAAGTGAGTTGATTGATATGACCATAAGGCTCTGGATTTGCGCCTTTTTGTCGCTTCCAGTACTGCTTTTAGTAATGATTGATCATTTACCAGGAAAGCCATTAGCAAATTACATTTCATCAAGCACAGCCATTTGGGTGGAATTTGCCTTAGCGACTCCAGTAATGCTTTGGGGTGCAATACCATTTTTTAAGAAAGCTTGGAGTTCTGTTAGTACATGGAATCTTAATATGTTTACCTTAATTGCCTTGGGGACTGGGGTTGCCTATATTTACAGTGTCATAGCCGCTATTTTCCCTAATATTTTCCCCGCCCAAATGCATATGGAAAACGGTATGGTTGATGTCTATTTCGAAGCAGCGGCAGTTATCATAACCTTAGTTATGCTTGGTCAAGTGATGGAGCTGCGTGCTCGTTCACAAACAAATAGTGCAATTAGAGCTTTACTTGATCTTTCCCCTAAAACTGCCCGTATTATCCGCGCAGATAGCAGTGAAGAAGATGTAAAATTAAATCAGGTGCAGTTGGGTGATAAATTGCGAGTTCGCCCCGGTGAATCAGTGCCAGTGGATGGCATTATTATTGATGGATCAAGCACTATTGATGAGTCAATGATTACTGGTGAATCAATGCCATCTACTAAAAAAGTTGGCGATAATGTCACCGGAGCAACATTAAACCAAGCAGGTGGATTTATTATGGAAGCCAAAAGAGTCGGATCCAAAACTGTTCTTTCCCAAATTGTCCATATGGTATCAGAAGCTCAGCGTTCAAGAGCTCCAATTCAGAAAATGGCCGATATTGTTGCTGGATATTTTGTGCCTGTTGTTGTTTCGATATCTATTATTACTGCGATAGTTTGGAGTATATTCGGGCCAGATCCAGCTCTATCTTTTGCCGTAATTAATGCTGTAGCAGTGCTTATTATTGCTTGCCCTTGCGCTGTTGGCTTAGCAACTCCAATGTCAATTATGGTCGGAACTGGAAGAGGCGCTGGGGCAGGAATATTAATTAAGAACGCTGAAAGTTTGGAATTAATGGAAAAGATTAATGTTTTAGTTATTGATAAAACCGGAACCTTAACTGAAGGAAAGCCTAAATTAACATCAGTAATTGCCGTTCAAGGTCAAGATAAAGATGAATTGCTGCAACTAGCCGCAACTTTAGAAAAAGGCAGTGAACATCCTTTAGCTACTGCCATTGTTGAAGGAGTTGAATATAAAAACATCAAGCTTGCTAATGCTCAGGATTTTAAATCCTACACTGGAAGAGGGGTGTCGGGAATTGTCAATAATAAACAAGTTGCGCTTGGTAATGATAAATTATTGCTTGAATTAAATATTTCCCAAAAAGATTTGGTTAAGCAAGCAGATGAACTTAGGTCTAAAGGTGAAACTGTAATTCTAGTGGCAATTGATGGTAAATTAGCGGGACTTATTGGCGTTGCTGATCCTATCAAAAAAACCACCCCTCGGGCTTTACATAATTTACGAAAAATGGGTATTCGTATTGTTATGCTAACAGGAGATAATGAAAAAACCGCGCGCGCCGTTGCCGGTCAATTAGAAATTGATGAAATTGAAGCTGGAGTTTTGCCAGATCGCAAAAGCGAAATAGTTAAACGATTAAAAGAAGAAGGAAATAAAGTTGCCATGGCAGGTGATGGAGTAAATGACGCTCCAGCACTAGCTCAGGCTGATGTTGGAATTGCCATGGGAACTGGCGCTGATATTGCTATGGAAAGTGCCGAGATCACATTGGTTAAAGGTGATTTAACTGGAATTGTTCGCGCTAGAAAACTTAGCCAAGCAACTATGAAAAATATCAGACAAAACCTGTTCTTTGCATTTATCTACAATGCTACGGGAATTCCTATCGCCGCCGGAGTTTTATATCCTTTTACTGGGTTATTATTAAATCCAATCATCGCCTCCTTTGCTATGGTGTTTAGCTCTTTATCGGTGATTTTAAATGCCTCAAGATTGAAGAAAATAAAATTATGAAAATATTAGTTATCAATACTGGCAGCTCATCAATAAAATTCTCGGTATTTGATATTGAAAATAATTGCCAGATTTTTGAATCTAAGATTGATAAATATACTGATATTAAAATAGCAATTAAGGGAATAATTCACACTTTAGAATCTAAAGGTTTTGATAATTTTAATGCAATTGGGCATCGCGTTGTTCATGGGGGAAGTGAGTTCTTCGGTCCTGTCCTTGTCGATGATCAAATATTAGTAAAGTTACAAAAACTTATTCCGTTAGCTCCTTTGCACCAATCAAGCAATTTAGAGGCCATTGAAATCTTTGGTAATCTATACCCCAATATACCTCAAAACGCCTGCTTTGACACCGCTTTCCACCACACTTTATCGGATCTGGAAAAAACATTCGCTCTACCTAATAAATACACTAAAGAAGGTATTGTTCGTTATGGATTTCATGGTTTGTCTTACCAACATATTGCCTCAGAACTTCCTCAATATGCCGGCAAGAAAGCTAATGGTAAAGTTATAGTGGCTCACCTTGGTAATGGAGCTAGTATGTGCGCGATGAAAAATCTCCAAAGCACGGCCACCACTATGAGCTTTACTGCACTTGATGGTTTAGTGATGGGCACTAGATGCGGCAATATTGACCCTGGAATAATTTTATATTTATTGGAAGAAAAAAATATGACCGTTCAAGAAGTGTCTAATTTACTTTACAAAGAATCGGGATTGAAAGGTGTTTCAGGAATTAGTTCTGATATGCGCGATTTATTAGCAAGCGATAAAGAGTCCGCAAAAAAGGCGGTAGATTTATTTTGTTATCAAGCCGCAAAACAATTATCGAGTTTAATCCCAATAATTGGTGGGTTGGATATTTTGGTATTCACGGCGGAAATTGGTGAGAATTCAGCAATTATTAGAAGAAAAATTTGTGATTATTTAATGTGGCTTGGCGTTGAAATTGTTGATGATGTGAATCAAGGAAAAATTAGCACCAAGAGAAGCAAAGTTGAAGTTTATGTCATTCCAGCAGATGAAGAAAAAATTATTGCCCAGCAAACATATCAAAAAATAAAAGGTAAGAATGAAAGATAATAAATCTATTTGGAAAAAAGGATATGGCGTTATTAAGCACAGCACCAAAACTCAAAAAGATGTTGAGAAAATGGTTGAATATCTTTCTAGCAAAAACATCGAAGTTGATATCTATGATTTATTAATAGCCGCCGATCGCTTAACTAATGCTTCCATGTGGCTTGCGGTTCACCAAACCTATGCCAACAATGTTTATCTTGATGGCAGAGAGTTAGCCGCTAATGATTTTAAAGAGAGTCCGCAAGGACATTTAGGCGGATCGTTAAATATGATTCCAGCCTATGTTGGTTATATGCTTGCCAATGCTTTAACTGGATTTACTAGAAGTTGGGTTATGGAGCAAGGTCATGCGGTGTCGGCAATTGATAGCACTAATTTACTTCTAAACAATATGAACCCAGCTCATACAAAACGATATGACGTTAGAGACGAGGGGTTAAGTCGTTTTGCTCAGGATTTCTATTCTTGTAAATTAGGAGCTGATGGCAAGCAGGATTCTCCTTTGGGAAGTCATGTAAATCCACATACCGCAGGCGGTCATTTAGAAGGGGGCTATCTAGGATTTGCCTCTTTGCAATATGTTCATATGCCACTAGCTGGTGAAAAATTAGTAGCGTTTTTAAGTGATGGTGCCTTTGAAGAACAAAGGGGAGCAGACTGGTCTCCTCGTTGGTGGCGAGCTGAAGATTCTGGTTTGGTTGCACCAATCATGATTGCTAATGGTAGAAGAATTGACCAAAGAACAACTATGGATCAGGAGGGTGGCGCAGAATTTTTCAAAAAACATTTAGAACTTTATGGTTTTGATCCAATTATTTTTGATGGAAGAGATCCAGCCGCCTTTGCCTGCACTATTATTGAGCAAGAAAAAAGGCTTGGGGAATCAGCGCAGAATTTACAATCCACCGATCACTATGAAATTAAAATTCCCTATGGAATTGCGGTCGCTCCAAAAGGTGCAGGTTTCTACAATGAGGGCACCAATTATGCTCATAATTTGCCGTTGGTTGACAATCCTAGTACAAATGATTTGGCGGCCGCGCGATTTAATGCTCACGCTAAAAAATTATTTGTTCCTTTAAATGATTTGCAAAAATCAATCACCGCATTTCAAAATCATCAAAATTCTGGTCGTGTTTTGGAGAAAAAACACCCAATTGCCAATCGCGATGTCAGCCTTAAAAAAATTCCCGATTTATCATTTAAAAAAATATCAGAATCACAAATAAGTCCAATGGATGCTATTGATTGCGGATTTTTAGCAATTGTAAAAGCCAATCCACATTTGCGCCCAAGAGTTGGCAACCCTGATGAATTTCTTTCTAATCGCATGGATGACACTTTAGAAGCTTTAGAATTTAGGGTGGTAGATGCCGAAAAAGAAATAGAGGAGTCTACTTTAGGTAATGTCATTACCGCACTTAATGAAGAAGCGGTTGCGGCGGCGGCTTTTGGCAATAAAGGCGGGATTAATATGATTGTTACCTACGAAGCCTTTGGCGCTAAAATGTTTGGTGAGGCCAGACAAGAGGTAATTTTCTCTAAGCACAAAAAAGATATTGGCTCGCCAGCAAAATGGCTGTCAATTCCGATAATCTTAACCTCCAACACTTGGGAAAATAGCAAAAACGAACTATCTCACCAAGACCCATCTTTGAGTGAGTCAATGCTGTCTGAAACCTCAGATATTTCCCGGGTTTTGTTTCCAGCAGATTTTAATTCGGCGCTAGAATGCATAAAACAAACTTATCAAACTAAAGGAGAGGTTTGGACTGTTGTTGTTCCTAAGCAAAAAACGCCATTATTTTTTAATGAAGCCGAATCAGCAAAGCTTTTACAAGAAGGTGCAGTGAGAATCACTAAAACAGAACATAATCCAAAAAATGCCCAGATTGCTTTGATTGCCATAGGTGCATATCAACTTATTGAAACACTAAAAGTTTCTAAGCATCTCAAAGAAAAGAATATTGCCCATATTGTTTCTTATATCATTGAACCTGGCAAATTCCGTGATGCCAGAAATGATGGAGAAGAAAAACATAATGCTAGTGAAAAGATTAGAAAAGACATTATACTTGATAATATCAAAGAAGTGATCTTGGTTAATCACACTAGACCAGAAGTTATGCTTGGAACTTTACAACCACTTTGGCAAGGTCGTAATGTTAAATCTCTGGGATTTATCAATAATGGTGGAACGCTTGGAATTGATGATATGCTATTTGTCAATAAATGCAGCTTCGCTCATATTGTTGGACAAGTGGAGACAATGTTAAATCTAAAATCATCATTACTTACTTTGAGCGAACAAAAAGCCTTAAATGGAGAAATTTCTCCTGATGGCATAATTACTAAAATAGGGGATTACTAATGAAAATAACATTTTTAGGCGCGACCCAAACAGTAACTGGATCAAAATATTTGATCGAAAATGAAGATAAAAAGATCCTCATTGATTGCGGATTATTTCAAGGACACAAAGAACTTCGTTTAAGAAACTGGAAAAAACTTCCAATTAATCCAGAAAATATTGATGCTGTAATATTAACTCATGCCCATATTGATCATAGCGGATATATTCCTTTGTTAGTCAAGCAAGGATTTAAAGGTAAAATTTATTGCTCGGCTGCTACTTATGATTTATGTGCTATTTTACTGCCAGATAGTGGATATCTACAAGAAGAGGATGCCAGAAGATCTAATAAATATAGCTATACTAAACATAAACCAGCCTTGCCACTTTATGGTCGGCACGACGCAATTCAGTCGCTAGAACAATTTAAAGTGGTGGGTTTTAATGAAAATATTGATATTGGTGGTGGGCTGTCATTTATTTTGAGGCATTCTGGGCATATTCTAGGCTCTTCTTTTGTCCTTCTATCTAACACAAAAACCACCATTACTTTCTCTGGAGACCTTGGTAGGCTTAATGATCCAATATTAAAACCACCCGTCAAATTACAATATACTGACTATTTATTAATCGAATCAACTTATGGGGGCAGGCTTCACGATAAAACCGACCCAATTGAGAAAATTGGGCAAATAGTCAGAGATGCGGCGAAAATTGGCGGAACAATAGTAATTCCAGCCTTTGCAGTTGGAAGATCACAAACCATACTTTACTACATTAGTGAATTAAAGCGTTTGAAAAAAATTCCCGATATTCCAGTTTTTTTGGATAGTCCGATGGCCATTAGCGCTTCAGATCTCTTATGTAAATATAAAACAGATCACAAATTATCAGGAGATTTATGCGAAGATGTTTGTAGTGTCGCCACTTACACTAGGGATGTTGAAGATTCTAAAAAAATTGACGCATCGCCAATGCCAAAAATCATTATTTCTGCTAGCGGAATGGCATCAGGTGGACGAATTTTGCACCATTTAAAACATTTTATCGGCGATCATAAAAACACTATTCTTTTCACTGGATTTCAAGCTGGCGGAACAAGGGGGGATAGAATATTAAAAGGAGAAAAAGAAATTAAGATTCATGGCAAAATGCACCCAGTGAAAGCAAGAATTGAAACAATAACAGGCACTTCTGCTCATGCTGATTATGCAGAAATATTAGAATGGCTTAGCAATTTTAAACAAGCTCCAAAGAAAGTTTTTATCACTCACGGTGAAATCGAGGCGGCAAAATCACTAAAGGGGAAAATAGAGAAACAATTGGGATGGAATGTTGTAATTCCAGAATATCTGCAATCGGAGAATTTATAATAATTATGAAAAAATCGACTCTACATTTAAGAAGGTTAGGAATTAACACTTATAAAGAGGCGGTCATTTATATGAGGCAAGATTGCCATATATGTAAATCCGAAGGTTTTGAGATACGGTCCCGATTAAGGGTTACGCTTAATAAAAGGTCTATAATCGCTACTTTAAACACCATTGATTCTGATTTATTAGAACATGATAAAGCAAGCCTATCAGAATATGCTTGGGATTTGCTTGCGGCGAGTGAAGGTGATAAAATAACCGTCTCACACGCTAAGCCAGTTGATTCACTAAGTTTCATGCGGTCTAAAATTTATGGCAATAAACTTTCAGGAGAGCAAATAAATGCAATCATCAAAGACATAACCAAAGGAAGATATTCCGATATTCAAATATCTTCCTTTTTAACTGCCTGTTCTGGTGGTCGCATGGAAAAAGATGAAATAGTTAATCTAACCAAAGCAATGGTAGATGCTGGAGATAGTTTAAGTTGGAATTCTGATATTGTTGTTGATAAGCATTGCGTTGGCGGCTTGCCCGGAAATCGCACCACTCCAATAATAGTTGCAATTGTTGCAGCGTTTGGATTGACTATGCCCAAAACATCATCCAGAGCCATCACATCTCCAGCAGGAACGGCAGATACGATGGAAGTTTTAGCTCCAGTTAAAATTAGCATATCAACTATGAGGGCAGTTGTTGATAAAGAAAACGGCTGCATTGTTTGGGGCGGATCAGTATCGCTTAGTCCAGCAGATGATGTTTTAATTCGTGTAGAAAAGGCTTTAGATTTAGATAGTGAAGGCCAATTAATTGCTTCTATTTTATCAAAGAAAATAGCCGCCGGATCGACTCATGTGTTAATTGACATTCCTATTGGCCCAACCGCTAAAGTTAGATCGCAAGAAATGGCCAATATGTTAAAATATTATTTGGAATCCGTTGGCAAGAGTCTGAAAATAATAGTAAAAACAATATTTAGTGATGGCACTCAACCAGTTGGACGAGGTATTGGACCAGCACTTGAGGCTAGAGATATTATTTCTGTTTTAAAATGTGATCAAAATGCGCCTCAAGATTTGCGTGAGCGAGCAATTACATTAGCTGGGAATATTATTGAATTTTCTCCAGATGTAAAAATGGGACAGGGAAATTCTATTGCTACTGAAATTTTGGATAATGGTAGGGCATGGGAGAAATTTCAAGCAATCTGCAAAGCACAAGGTGGGTTGAGAGAGATTCCACAGGCAAAATATACTTATCCTTATAAGGCTGCCATGAGTGGCACTGTATCGGGAATTGATAATAGACGTATAGCTCTAATTGCTAAACTTGCTGGAGCTCCAAACGAAAAAACAGCAGGGGTTGATTTGAAGGCTTTTGTCAAAGATAAGGTTAAAAAAGGAGATGTTTTATTTACAATTCACGCCAATTCGAAGGGTGAGCTTGATTATGTTCTAAATCATTTAAACGAAAACAATATTGAAGTTATAAAAATTAAAGAGGAATTATGACCAAAACATTAATATTTTCTTTTCCAGGATATGAAGAACTAACAAAGAAAATACAAAAGCAATTAAATGCTGGTGCTGGAGATGTGTTAGTTAAAAATTTTCCAGATGGGGAATCATTGGTAAAATTAAATACAGAGGTTAAGGATAAAAATATAATTTTAGTATGTGGTCTTGATAATCCTGATCAAAAAGCTATGGCGTTAATATTTTTTTGTGATGTAGCTCGAGAATTGGGTGCAAAAAAAATTGGTCTTGTAGCTCCATATCTTGGCTATATGAGGCAAGATAAAAGATTTAATGACGGCGAGGCAATTACTGCAAATATTTTTGCTAAATTTTTGTCAAAACAAGTTGACTGGTTAATAACAATTGATCCTCATTTACATCGCCATAAATCTTTAGATGAAATTTATACGATACCAACAAAAGCTATTCATGCTGATGATGTAATTTCATCTTGGATCAAAAATAATATCAAAAAACCATTGTTAATTGGCCCCGACTCTGAAAGTGAGCAATGGGTTTCTAAGGTGGCAAAAAAATCTGGAGCGCCTTTTTTAATTCTTACAAAAATCAGACATGGCGATCAAGATGTAGAAGTTTCGGTTCCGGATGTTGATAAATATGAAAATCATACCCCTGTATTAGTTGATGATATTATTTCTACCGCCAGAACTATGATTGAAACAGTGGAACATTTACATAGGGCCAAAATGCGATCACCAATTTGTATTGGAATTCACGCAGTTTTTGCGAATGATGCTTATGAACAATTAAGACAATCGGGGGTTAGGGATATTGTCACTTGCAATACAATAAATCACCGCTCCAATAAGATTGATGTGAGTGAAATTGTAGCTGAAGCGATTAATAGTGTGAACTTTAAAGAGAAATAAATTTCTATTTTTTCTATTTCTCCGACGGAAATAAATAATGACCATTATTTGCCGCAGATCCATTTTTTAATTCCTTTTTCTGAAGCAAAAGAATGCAATATTTGACTCCGCCACCTTTATTAATGCAGTGTATAATTCAATCATTAGATTTGATTAGAATCTGAATTTCGTCCATTTTCTTATTATCATAATTTTCATCACCAACTCCCGCATCTTCCATTAGAAGGAAAAATTAATTTTTATCTTCTAAAATCGTGTTGCCAGTTTTGATTTTAATAGAGCTGATTTTTTTGGAAGAAATCACGGTAATATGATTACTTTTATTCTTATCAGCAGAAAAATGATTGGTAGGTTATTAGATGATCTATGGCTGAGAATATGAAAACCAAGCTGATCAATGATGATTTGATAATGGCTTTTTGGAAGAGAAAGTCAATACGCTTCAGTTAGTCACGGAGATGTTTTGACAGATCACGTCATTGTTCAAAGCATGGGCCGCAAAGGTGATTGTCGGGACAATGCAGTTGCCGAATCGTTCTTCCACACTTTAAAAACTGAACTCACCAACCATTATCAATTTAAACATGTTCAGGAGGCTAAAAATGTAATATTTGAATATATTTAGGTTTTTATAATCGGATTCTAATTCACTTGAGCTAATAATTATTTAGCGCCAATGGAGTTTAAAAAGGTTAATGAGAAATCTTTAAAATCTGCCCAATTTGGCGTCCAAAAAAAGATTTTCACATCATATTTCCAAGGCTTTGAAAAAGAGTTATTTTTTCACGATAGATAGTTCCGATCTTAATTTTAGCCACAGAATAAATTTTATTGCTAGTTTAGATAAAAAATGCAAAATGAAGATAAGAGCTAATTAATTCGTTAATAAGGTCTTAATTTCATAGGTTTCAGACGAATATTGGTCTATTCAGATTTAATTATTACCCCATTTAATTAATTAAAAACGTTTCGTATTTTTTATCCACAATTGGGTAAGGAATAATTATAAATTTAAATTAAAATTAAAAATGGCAACAGGTATAGTAAAATGGTTTAATCCAACTAAAGGTTATGGTTTTGTTCAACCAGACGATGGAAGTCAAGACGTTTTCATCCACATCAGCAAACTTGAAGAGAAAGGAATTCCTAACTTAGATGAGAATCAAAAAATATCTTATGATACAGAAGATAATAGAGGCAAAACTTCAGCTACTAATATCGAACTTATCAACTAGTTCTGATATTTACTTTAAGTTCTTATAGGCAAAATCTATGAGGCAATTGAGCAATCAATTTAAGGTAGATAACATCGAGTTGGAGTTTTTAATTAAACTCCAACTTGTGATTCCACCAGTATTTATTTCCTATCTTCAGACGAACCCACCCTTATCTAGAACAATTCTCTAATCTGAATCCATTCAGACATTCTACGAAAAAAATAATCTTTCAAAATAAAGCCGAATCGTATCTTCAATGATCGTTAAAATCGATGACTATGAGCTAGTAAATTTAGCAATTTCAGCCATCATATTAGGTTTACAATTTACCAGTAGATGGTGATAATTTCATTAACAACATCCAATAATAACTACTAATTTTTGACCTTTGTTGTGTAAATATTTGGGTTTATTTGAATATTTTAAAATAAATTATAGATTCAGAAAATTACTTAACTTGTCATCATTTTTATCAAAGAAATATCATAAAATATGTATTTCTGGAACAGAAAAAACTTACCAACCAAATCAAAGAAATAAAATTTGATCAGAAATATCAACTAAATTGGCTCTTTTTCAAAATGAGTGGGTAAATCAATTTCTTATTTAAGAAATCATCCTTATTTCCACTTTGTCACCCCACTTCCCATTTTGTCATCCTTGCAAATGTCAGTTAATTCGATGACATAATTTACATGTATCACCATTATTATCCACTTTATCATCCTCGCGAAGGCGGGCAAAGTGGATAATAATGGTGATAATAAATAGGGTTTCGCCACTCAAATTAGGTCATTTCCATAAGTAAGATCAAGATCACTTTCTTAAGTGGATAATTAATTTACCCACTCGTTTTAAAAAATAGGCAATTAAATTACTACATAGCAGATTCCGCTCTATCGGTGATAGCGATTTATTTAGTGCTCATGCCAAGAACAAGCAATATCATGGCTAGCACATTACAGTATTCATCCTATCTTATAGCATTTCCACAAATTAATTTCAGAACAAATAAGGGTAGTGATGGAATAGGTTGTATATCCAGAATTATTGCTTTGTCATTATCCATATCAATTAATGGTATTGTCATGTATGGCTGGGCTTTCCTTTGGGATTTTTTCAGTAATATTTAAAGCTCCCATTTTGATGGGAGATTGGTTGTTTATGATATTATCCATACCTCAAAATCGTCTGGGGTTTTAGGATTAAAAATAATTGATTTTAAACATTGTTAACTAATTAATTAATTGATTATGAAAAATAATAATATTTTTATCGCTATGGCCCTTGAGTCAGAATGTCGAGGTCGTTTTGTTAAAGAAAATATTATTTATACAGGCGTTGGAAAACTTAATGCGGCTTATAAATTAACTAAACTTATATCAGAAAAATCTCCCAAAATTGTTATTAATCTAGGAAGCGCTGGAAGCACTAAATTTAATAGTGGGTCAATTATTAACTGCACAAAATTTGTCCAAAGAGATATGAATGTTGAGCCACTCGGTTTTGAAAAATGGGTAACTCCATTTGAGAAAGATGATTCTGCAATATTGCATTATGGAGAAAGACTTAATCATCTAGAAGAAGGAATGTGTGGCAGCGCCGATAATTTTGATATTTCTGGAAACAAAGAAATATACGATGTGGTGGATATGGAGGCTTATGCATTGGCAAAAATATGTCAGGCAGAAAATATAGAATTTATATGTATAAAATATATTACTGATGGAGCTGATGGGAAAGCGGCTAAAGATTGGAATTCATCACTAGAAAATGCTTCAGAAAAGCTATTTGCTGAATATGAGAATATATCAAAACTTAGCAGCTGCTAGGGATTTTTTAGGATAGCAAGTTCCTAACAAATTTCTATAAAAAGAAATCCAATTGGCCTTGGTATTGTTGGTGATTTGGGGAATGTCCAATCCCCTGTGTCAATTTAAATTCTGATACCATCTAAGCCAAATCCAATTTAACTCTTCCTTCGAACTTTATGGAAAATTGGCTGATAATCAAACTCCAATTTAGAAAGCAACAATCGCGCAGCTCATAATTAATCCCCGAAAAATAAAAAGTAGCGTAGCGGCAGATAAAAGAAATTTTGTGAAAATAATTTTTTAGATTTTCTGAAGATCAAGAAGAAATGATTCTGGTTTAGTCGTTAGAAAAAAATTAATTTATTCTACCAAGACAAGATTTCACCATTTGAATGCCAAAATGTTCCGCTATTAGAAATAGTTAAACCATCTATTAATCCTGCAATTCTTGTTGCGGCAACATCAGCGGATATATCTCCATTTCTTCCAATCATGTCGGTTGAAACTAGGCCCGGATGAAATATTCCAACCGCAACTCCTTTTGGCTCCAAATCTACCGCCAAAGATTTCCCGGCGGCGTTAAGAGCTGCTTTTGACATTCTATATCCATATCTTCCACCACTTGAATTATCAGCAATCGATCCCATTCTGCTGGTGATGATGGCAATTTTTGAATTTTGATGAAGATTATTAATCAATCCCTCTGTTATGCGCAAAGCTCCTAAAGCATTTACCTGAAATTGCTTTTCAATAGAATCAAAGTCTATTTGACCTAAAGTTTCATTTAATAAAATTCCAGCATTATTGATTAATAGATCAATTTTAACTTCAGATAATTTTCTAAATAATAAATTGCAAGAATCCGGATTGCCAATATCAATGTCTTCTACAATTGTGGTGGCAACTTCTTTTAACTCGGGAGACGAGTTTCTGCAAACGCCATAAACATTATGACCAAGATTGCTAAAATATTTGCAAAACGACAATCCTATTCCTCGGTTAGCTCCGGTTATGACTATGTTTAGACTCATATTTATATAATTTTTGAATTTGATAGTGATTTGTGAAGAATAATTAAAATTTATGATTTTGTGGTTAGAAAAAATAAAACTGACTAAAAGTTAAAAGAATAATTAACATATAAAGTTTCAAATCTGGCAAAATTCATTAATTCATCATTGTCAACCCCGCCGCCAAAAGATCTATAACCCAGACCTAGAGCATTTTTAC